>CAYXZE010000355.1:0-3127 GCA_964469395.1 uncultured Luteolibacter sp. | reverse complement strand
TGTTAGAAGAACATCCCAACATGGAAAACGTCGTCATCCGCGGCGTATCGATCGAGCGCTCGCAAGCGCGTGTCACCATCACCGGCATCCCGGACGAGCCCGGCATGTCCGGCATGATCCTCGGCGCGCTGGCCGAGGCGGAGATCAACCTGGACATGATCATTTCCAACATCGCCCACGACGGCCTGGCCCGCCACTCGTTCACCATGCATTCCAGCGACCTCGGCAAGGCCCAGGCCGCGCTCAAGCCGGTGCTCGCCGCGCTCGCCCCGGGCTCGAAGATGGAGACCGAGGCCGGCATCGCCAAGCTCTCCGCCGTGGGCATCGGCATGCGTTCCCACTCCGGCGTCGCCGCCACCATGTTCAAGGCGCTCGGCGAGGCCGGCATCAACATCGGCATGATTTCCACCTCGGAAATCAAGATCGCCGTGACGGTGGACGAGCCGCGCATCGAAGACGCCGCGCGGGCGGTGCATGACGCGTTCGAGTTGGACAAGGTGCCGGGCTAACGGCGGATGATCGCTTTGGCGTCTTCCGCTGCGATTGCAATGATAGCTCCGGAATGGAACGCGAATGCTCTGAGCCAGTTTTTAGCGGGTTCCGCTTCGGTTATCATCACTCCTTCGCACCATTCTTCGTCCGTCCAATACCCGGCATTCCACAGGCAGTCGTCTTGGGTGACGAGATAAATGGATTTTTCGATCGTGAAGTTCGCGGTCATGCCGTGGCGAGTCTGTTGCTTGCAGGTGGGCAAGTCACTGGATCAATTCGCAATCGTCCAGAAAGTAACCGTCAGCATTGCCAATCCCGCCAGGGTAGCCATCACAATGGGCCTTTTTCCGATAAAGGGAAATAATCCCAAAGTTGGGAGCAGCGGGAAGGTTACCAATGCCCAATAGGCCCACCAATACGGACCTTCATAACGAAATTTTATGGACTCCATCTCGTATAGCGCCCCGCTGTAGTAAGCGACGAATAGCTCGGCGAAAGGAAGCGCAAGGATGATGCCGAGTATGCTGGCGGCGGCGATGAATGGCAAAAGGTGCCGGAATGCATTTTCGCTGGCGGAATGTGTTAGCCTCCATTGGATGGAAATCACGATCAATGTGGTGCAGGCAATGAGTTGAAGGACGGGGGTGATGCTCATGATGAATGCTGTATTCCGTTCGGTGGAAGGTTGCCGCGGTCTGGCGGAATTGGCGAGAGAGGATCGTGACTAGGAATCAGCGGATGCCGCCACCGGGTTTGATTTTCATCACGCCACCTTGGCCGGGGATGAATTGTTTCTCGATGCCTTATAAAGCCGCTGTTGGTTGAAAATTTTCGGGGAGGGGGCGCCGTCAATGGTCGTGGCGAGCTTGGGATCGGGCGAGAGGATGGTGAAATAACCGTTTTCCAGCGGCACGAAGGCCTTGGCACCGATCATGAGCGCGGAGCCATCGACATCGCGGCTGTTGCTGTGGGAGTGGATCGAGTTCAGCCGCCAGAATTCCTTTGAAAACGAAATTGCACTGTAAATGGTGATTTTTTCCAGATCATTTCTACGATAAGTGATATTTTTGTAATTCTTTCCAAATAAGTAAATTATAAATACGTAACCGACAATTGGACGTGATGGTAATGTACAATTGGACGGGCTTGTAACCGACAATTGGACGCTGATGTGACCGACAATTAGACGGCTTTACAACCGACAATTGGACGCTATGCTGACCGACAAATGGACGACGACGTGATCCACTATTACCGAATCCTTGCCAGCGCCTTGAAGGAAGCCATGCTGGATACTCCGGTGGTCTGCCTGCTCGGTCCGAGGCAGTGCGGAAAGACGACTTTGGCGATGTCGCTGGAGAAGGATCGCGGCTACATTTCGCTGGATGAGGACAGCTATTTTCGCGCGGCGACCGAAGATCCGGATGGATTTGTGGCGCGGTTGCCCGCGCGGGTGACTTTGGATGAAGTTCAGCGTGTCCCGGCATTGTTGACGGCGATCAAGCGGGCAGTGGATCGGGATCGGCGGCCGGGGCGCTTTCTGCTGACTGGATCGGCGAACTTGCTGCTGCTGCCCGGCGTCAATGAATCCTTGGCGGGGCGGATGGAAATCATTCCGCTGCAACCGTTGACCGAGTCGGAAAAAGAGCGGAAATCCGGGGATTTTCTGCGTCAGTTTCTTGATGGCAGCCTCAGCAATGCACTGATGGTCGGTGAGGGTGAGGATTTTTCACCGGATCTTCCCATCCGCGTCGTGTCGGGCGGTTACCCGGAGCCGCTGACCCGTTCTCCGATGCGGGCGCGGCAGTGGCATCGGCAATATTTGAAATCGATCATCGAGCGGGATGTGCAGGACATCGCGCAGGTGAAGGATGCCCATGAAGTCGGGCGCTTGTTGGAAATGCTGGCGCTGCGGACCGGCTCGCTGTTGAACGTGACCAGCCTTTCCAAGGAACTGGGACTGCATCGCGGGACGGTGGATCATTATCTCGCGATTTTGGAGCGGCTTTTTCTCATCCGCTCGCTGCCAAGCTGGCACCGGCATCCGGCGAAGCGCTTGATCAAGACGCCGAAAATCCATCTGGTGGACAGCGGGTTGGCGGCGACGCTATCGAATCTATCCGCCGCTGACTGGCTGGGACGGCGGGACCGCATGGGGCATTTGTTGGAATCGTTCGTGGTTCAGCAGATTTACGCCCAGGCGGCGTGGACGGATCAGGATCTGCGGTTCTGGCACTACCGGGACAAGGATCAGGTGGAGGTGGATCTGGTGATCACCCGCGGTGAAAAAGTGTGGGGCATCGAGGTCAAGGCGAGCCGGACTCTGAACGCGAAGGACGGGCGCGGTTTGGATCGGTTGGCGGACCAGTGCGGCAAGGATTTCCAAGGCGGCTGCGTGCTCTATGACGGCTGGGATATCCTGCCCATCGGCGGTTCAAGGCATCCGGCGGTGCCGTTGAGGAAATTGTGGGAGATTTGAAAAAGGGCTTTGCTGATAGATCGCGTGGCGCGAAGTCAGTCAAAAGCCTTCGGATTTCCCTGCAAACGGCGAAGAGCCTCCGCGTCGAAGCGGTCTTTCTCGCGGACCGATCCGGATTTCCAGCCGATCAAGGAGTTCTTGGACGCGACGGCGATT
>CAYXZE010000354.1:0-3137 GCA_964469395.1 uncultured Luteolibacter sp. | reverse complement strand
GGCAAACGGCGGCGATTGCGAATGCTTATGTGGGGAAATCCGTGTTTTTCGAGAGTTGAATCATGACTGAAATAATGGCAGCTTCATGCCGTGAGTTTGTCCGCCATTCCATCTCCCGGAAGCCTGAAGGCTTTTTGCAAAGCCCGTGGCATCTCCCGATTGAGCCTTTTCGGATCAGCAATGCGGGAGGATGCAGTGTCGAACAGGATTGACCATGCGCCTTGATCGTTTTCTTACCCGTCGCGGGACTCATTCGTGCAAGGAGGTCGGGCGATTGCTGGCGGAGGGGCGGGTGCGGGTGGATGAGGCGGTGGAAACCAGCGGGCTGCGGAAAATCACCCGCTTCAGCCGGGTGGAGCTGGACGGGGAAATCCTGCAGGAACTGGAGGCGGTTTATTTGATGCTGCACAAGCCGGCGGGCTATCTCAGCGCGACGGCGGACCCGCTGCATCCGACGGTGATCGAGCTGATCGACCACCCGCTGCGGCATGAACTTCATCTCGCCGGGCGGCTGGACCGCGCCACCACCGGGTTGCTGCTGCTGACCAACGACGGGCGCTGGTCGAAGCTGGTGACGGAGCCGGTGGAGGAAATCCCGAAGGTTTATCGAGTGGCGACGCGGGATCCGATCCTGCCGGAAACGGCGGCCATTTTCGCGGAGGGCATTTATTTCGCCTACGAGGATCTAACGACACGACCGGCGGGACTGGAAATCCTGGGCGAGCGCGAGGCCCTTCTAACGATTCACGAGGGCCGCTACCACCAAGTGAAGCGGATGTTCCATGCGGTGGGAAACCAGGTGCTGGGATTGCACCGGGAAAGCATCGGTCCGCTGGTGCTCGGCGGGTTGCCGCCAGGCGGAGTCCGGCGGCTGAGCGGGGCGGAGGTGGCGTTTTTCAGGCGTTAGAAAGTCAGGACGTTGGAAATCATTTCGGCAAACCGCCGGCGACGGCGTCCCAGCGTTGCTTGAATGCCGGACTTCCCTGTGACAACAGGGCCGCCGCACCGAGCGCGCGCTCGCGATTTCCGGCGAGCCAGTCATAGGCGATCGCGCATTCGTGGCGGCGCAGGCGCTCCTGCTCGTCCTGCGGATTTCTCACCAGAAAACGGTGCAGGTCGATGAGCGCGTCCGGCGAAAAATCCGCCCATCCGGCGGTGCGGGACGCTCCCTTGCCGTCGGTGACGTGGAGCACGCCCGGGGAACTGATGGAAATTTTCCCGATCACTTCGCCCGATTTCAGCGGGAACTCGCCGCTCACGGGTTCTTTGGCCAGATCCGTTTCGAGGTCGGTGAGAAATGCCGACGCGGCGTCCGTCATGGCGAGCAAGGAGGTGCGCATCGTGTCGTTAGAACCGGCCGGCAGGGACTTGAGATAGACGGAAGCTTCGAAAAACCGGCTGGCTTTCGCAAACTCAGCGAGCTTTGCCTGGATGGTGCCGGGGGAAACGGGCTTGATCGCGGGCGGCGGGGGGGCGGTCTTCGGCGCGGCGAGCAATTTGGCGTGTCTCGTGAGGTCGAGTTGCCAGGCCCGCACATTGAAGCGGGCGCGGCCGCGGGTTTTCAAGGTGGCGGGGATTTTGTCGAGCTCGGCGATGGCGGCGTTGCAGGCGGCGGCGGTCGCCGGAAGTTTCTCGAACACCGGGCCGGAAAGCGTCTGGTGGTCGGCCAGGTAATCGCGCGCGAGTTTCTGATAGGGATCCAGCCAGGATTCGTCCGGCGAGATCTTCGCGGAAGCGACGGCGGCAAACCAGTCGGCGGCCTCGCCCGTCACGCCCTGTTCCCAATCTTTCAGCCCGGCAAGCATCCAGGCCATCACGTGCGGCGCGTCGCTTTTCGAGGTATCCACTCCCTTTGCGGAAATGGCAGGCAGCTCCGGTAGTTTTTCCAACGTCCGGATCAGGACTCCGCCGATGCGGGCCTCTTCCGCCACGGATTGGATGTGGAGCGTGGTCGCCCTGGCCTGCTTCCGCGCCTCGGACGAACGGCCTCCGAGATAGCACGCGGCGACCGCCTCCACCCCGGCCCAGGTGCGGGTGGGTTCCTGGACGGCTGGGTCATCGCGCAGTTTTGCGAATCCGGCGGCGGCTTTTTCGAAATCACGGGCCTCCACCGCCGCCCGCGCCTCGCGGTAGTTTTTGGCGATGTCGGTGGCGGCGACGGAGGTGGATTCGGGAATGATCGGGGCGGTAATGACCAACGGCTTTTTCAATTCTTCCGCAGGCTCCTCGCGCATCACCCACCAGGCACCGCCCGAGATCGCGGCCAATATCACCAGACCCGCGGCTGCCAGAGTGATGATTTCCGCCTGCTTTTTCTTCGCCCGGCGCCTGGCCGCGCTGCCCGATGACTCGGTGGCTCCGGCATCACCGGATGCCACGTGTTTCAACGCGCGTTCCAGCAGGGAAATCATTTCATCATACGACGAAAACCGATCCTTGGGGTCATAAGCCATCGCCCGCTCGACAATCGCGCAGGTGATGACGGAAAGCGACGGATCCGCCGTGCCAAGCGGCACGACCTTCTTTTTCGCCTCGCGCAGGATCTCGGTGGACATCGTTTCCTCGCCACAGGAGGGGAACCCGGCCAGCGCGTGATAAAGCGTGGCGCCGAAGGCATAAATGTCCGAGCGGAAATCCTCGGGATGGCCTTCGATGGTTTCCGGTGGCACGTAATAAGGCGTGGCCCAGACCTCGGCGGCCTGGGCTTTTCCGCCCTGCGTCACCAGCGCGAGGCCGAAATCCACGAGCTTCGCGTGGCCCTCCGCATCCAGCAGGATGTTGCCCGGCTTCACATCCCGGTGAATCAACCCCGCCGCGTGCGCCGCCTTGAGCCCCTGGGCCACCTGGATGGCGAGCGGCAGCATTTCCAGCTCCGGGATTTTCCCGCGTTCGCGGATCTGGTGCTCGAAATGCCCGCCGGGGACCAGTTCCATGGCGATGTAAAACCGTCCGAAAGCCTTGCCCGTCCTCAACACGCGGACCACATGCGGGTGGCTGAATGACGCGGTGAGCCGCGCCTCTTCCTCGAACGCGGCGATCCGCCGCTCGTCCGCGGAATACTCCTCGCTGAGGATTTTCAACGCCACCTCGCGGTTCAGCGTGTTGTCCTGCGCCACCAAAACCATGCTCATCCCGCC
>CAYXZE010000353.1:0-3139 GCA_964469395.1 uncultured Luteolibacter sp. | reverse complement strand
CATCGTCAGCGGAGCGGTCTGCGAGTAGCGGAGGTTTTCCCTAGTGTAAGTCTGATAGATGCCTTTCGAGAGGAATTCCGCGTCGTCACAGCCGGTCCACACCTGCTGGCCTTTTTTGCCGACGACGGTGGCGGTGCCGGTGTCCTGGCAAGCTGGCAGGATGCCGTGCGAGGCGATTTCCGCGTTCTTGAGCAGCATCAGGGCCACCATGCGGTCGTTTTCCGTGGCCTCGGGGTCGTCGAGAATGGCTGCGACCTGGGCGAGGTGCGAGGCGCGGAGGGTGAAATTGATGCCCTTGATCGCTTCCGCCGCCAGCAGGGTGAGCGCCTCCGGGGCGACTTTCAGCACCGGCCTGCCCTCGAACTCCGTGACGCTGACGTGCTCGGAACTGATCAATTCATACTCCGTGGTGTCGGGGCCGAGCGGATACGGGTCTTGGTAGAAAAATGGTTTGTCGGACATGGCGGGCGGCGGTCTTGTAAATGGGAGAGGGTGGGGGTGCAAACCGTTTCCGGGACGTATCGATTCCCGGGAGCGCCAAGCCCCAGCTTGGCGCATTTCATTTTCTCGCCGAGCTGGGGCTCAGCGTTCCCAGGTGGTTACTGGCCGTTGAAATTGACGCCCAAGTCCGCCGCGATGTCTTTCAGCCGCAAATCGAACGTCCAGAGCGGAATTTCTCCGAGAACGGCAGACGCCAGGATGATCGCATCATTCCATTGAATGCCGCGCCCCCACAGTCGGCGCGATTCCACCATTTGGTGGGTCTCGGAAAAACTCGCGATCGGAGGGCGGTTCAGCCGCGACAGGTCGAGCACGGTTTGCTGCCGGTTTTTCAAAGTCCCCATCGACAACTCGCCGACAATGACCGGATGGCACCAAACCTCGCCGTCCTCAAGCATCGCTTCGAGCAGGGGATTTCGCTGCCGGAAATGCCGGACCCACACGCAACTGTCAACAAGGACGGGCTTCATGCTTCTTCCGCGACCTTTGAAGTGGGAATGGTGTCATTCGAGTAATAACTCACCCGGGTGCTGCGGGGAGCGATGTCGAAATCAGGCATGCTGCCGCCCAAGGCGGCGAGTCTGCGGGCCGCCATTCGTTTCACATAGGCGTCCAGGACGAAGTTCAAGAGCTTGGACTTTTCATCGATTCCGCTGAAGTCAGCGGCGGATGCGAGTAAATCGTCATCAATTGTTACGGTTGTTCTCATGCGTCAAATGATGCTGTTTTTGATGGCTCATTTCAAGCGTTTTTTTGATTCGCTCTAAATATTGGCGGTTTACGAAGCTTTTCAAGGCTTGCCGGGGCGCGTTACCGCGAGTAAATGCCCCTCGACATGGACAAGAAACCGGTAGTGTTGATCATTCGCGACGGCTGGGGTGTGAATCCCGGAGGTAAGGAGACCGCCATCAAGGACGGCAATGCGACTCTTCTCGCGAAGACGCCCTTCCACGAAGTGATGTTCGCGAAATACCCGAAAGGTTTCCTCAGTGCCTCCGGTCTCGACGTCGGTCTGCCGCCGGGCCAGATGGGCAATTCCGAAGTCGGCCACCTCAATCTCGGTGCCGGACGGATCGTCTATCAGGATCTCACCCGCATCAACAAGGCGATCGAAGAGGGGACGCTGGCGAAAAATCCCGTTTTCGCCGAAGCGCTGGAAAAAGCCAAAACCAGCCGCCTGCATTTCATCGGCCTGGTGTCCGACGGCGGCGTGCACAGCCATCAGGACCAGCTCATCGCGATGGTGGAACTGGCCAAAAAAGCCGGAGTGAATGACATTTTCATCCACGCGATCACCGATGGTCGCGACACGTCCCCGACCGGCGGACAAGCCTATCTCGCGAAAGTCGAGGACGAGGCGGCCAAGTCCGGAGCCCACGTCGCCACCGTGATCGGCCGCTACTTCGCCATGGACCGCGACAAGCGCTGGGACCGGGTGAAACTGGCATGGGACGCGATCGTTCTCGGCAAGGGCGAGCCGCGCGAGGTGCTCGCGAGCGAAGCCGTCGCCGATTACTATCGTCAGGATAAAACCGACGAGTTCATGCCGCCGATGATTTTCAACGAGCCGGACCGCCAGCGCGTCCGCGACGGCGATGTGGTGCTGTTCTTCAATTTCCGCTCCGACCGCGCGCGCGAACTCTCCGAAGCTTTCCTCCAGCCGGACTTCTCCGGCTTCGACCGCGAGGTCACGCCCAAGGTGCATTTCGTCACCCTCACGCAATACGACGAGAAATACGGCTGCCCGGAAATTTTCTCCGCGCAGACGCTCGACATGGTGCTCGGCCAGACCGTCGCCAATGCCGGCATGAAGCAGATGCGAATCGCGGAAACCGAGAAATACCCGCACGTCACCTACTTCTTCAACGGCGGCGAGGAAGTCGCCTATGACGGCGAGGACCGCGTCATCATTCCTTCGCCCAAGGACGTGCCGACCTACGATTTCAAACCGGAAATGAGCGCGGGTCAGGTGACTGAAACCGTCGTCTCCAAGCTCAAGGATTACGACATGGTCATCCTCAACTTCGCCAACCCCGACATGGTGGGACACACCGGCGTCGTCGAGGCGGCGATCAAGGCGTGTGAGGTCATTGATGCCGACGTGAGCGCCATCGTTCAGGAAACCCTCCGGCTCGGCGGAAAACTCCTCATCACCGCCGATCACGGAAACTGCGAATACATGCGCAATCCCGACGGCTCGCCGAACACCGCCCACACCACCAATCTCGTTCACATTTTCTACGTCGCCGAGGACGCCGCGGAATACACCGTGCGCGACGGCATTCTGGCGGACGTCGCTCCGACTTTGTTGGAAATGCTCGGCGTGGCCCAGCCCAAGCAGATGACCGGCAAGAGTTTGTTGGTGAGCAAGGCGAAGAAACCTGCGGTAAAAACCACGAAGTCCGCCGCTGCGGCGCCGACCCCGGAAGGGAGAAAATCCCTGGTGAAGAAGAGCAAGGGCACGGCTAAAAAGTGGGGGCGTTGATCCGCTCTGCCCGTTAGGCAATTAGCAACTCGAAGGCGGCTGGATCGGGCGATATCTGATCGCCCCGACCATGGGGGGCCAATGGGAAGCGCTTTGCTTTTTTCATGGACTGTGCGGACAGGAATGTCCGCACTCCTTAAGTTGGCGATATCT
>CAYXZE010000352.1:0-3150 GCA_964469395.1 uncultured Luteolibacter sp. | reverse complement strand
GCCGGCGTTGGCGAAGGAGAAGGCGTTTTCCGGATCGCGGGCGAGGCGGCGGCGGCCTTCTTCCTCGGACTCGTCGAGCTTCTTCTGCAGGCGCAGCGCGTGGGCTAACAGATTCGACGCGGTCTCGTCATCCGGATCCAGCGAAAGAGTGTGTTTCGCCGATTCCTCCGCTTCCTTCCAGCGGCTGAGACCGCAGAGGGCGAGGGTTTTGGAATTCCAGGCATAGGGCTCCTCGGGATCCAGGGCGATGGCGGACTCGGCCATCGGCAGGCCGTCCTTTTCGCGATCCAGCGAGGTGAGGATGCGGGATTGCAGGGCGAGGGGAAATGAATTGCCGGGCAGCAGGCCGGTTGCCCGCCGCGCGTCCTCGAGCGCGAGGGATTTCGCGCCGGGAATTTCCAGCCGGTTGAGCGCGAGCTCGATGAACGCCATGGGGTCTTCCGGCTCCTGCGCCAGATGCGCGTGCAACAGGGCGACGGCTTCCTCGTGACGACGGTGGTCACGCAATTGTTGGGCGCGGTGAAATGAAGTGCTCATTTTTTCAATCCGAGGTGAACCAGCACGTCATCGTAAAAACCGCTTTGGTTGGCATAAAGCGCGTGGTTTTTCGCGCTCTCGAACCACATCCTGGTGGAGGGCTTCACCTCCTTGGCGGCCCTGGCTAACATTTTCCCGCTAACAGGAACCACCGCGCCTTTTTTCATGGCCTCCTGCAGCGCGGCCTCGGTCGCCTGGTCGAACACCGCACGCAGATCCGCGCCGGAAAATCCTTCGGTGCGCTTGGCGAGATCCGCGGGATCGAAATCGACCAGCGGTTTGCCCTTCGCGTGGATTTTTACGATTTCCGCCCGTGCGGCGGCGTCCGGCGGCGGCACGAAGATGATGCGGTCAAAACGGCCCGGGCGCAGGAACGCGTCGTCCAGATGCCACGGGGCGTTGGTCGCGCCGAGGATGAGCAGGCCGTCGTTGGCCGCTTGTGCGCCGTCGAGTTCGCTGAGAAACTGGTTGATTAAATTCCGCCCGGCGAACTGGCGCATGTCGCGGCGGTTCGCGGCGAGGGCGTCGGTTTCATCGAAGAACAACACCGCCGGCGCGGCCTTGCGGGCGAGTTCGAAAATTTTGTGCAGCTTCTGCTCGGACTCGCCGATGTACATGTCCAGCACCTGATGGAGTCCCACGCAGAAAAACGCCGCGTCGATTTCCCCGGCGGTAGCGCGGGCCATCAGGGTCTTGCCGCATCCCGGCGGGCCGTAAAGCAGCACGCCGCCGCCGGCCTTTTTGCCATAGGCGGCGAACAGATCGGGATTTTTCAACGGATGGATGATCTTCATCCGGATGTCGTCCTTGACCTTTTCCATGCCCCCGGCGTCCTCGAATTTCAGGTCCGCCTTGACCCGGAACTCGATGTCGAGATCGCGGGCGGCGACCGCATCGAGGCCCTCGAATGGAAAATCATCATCGTCGTCGTCCTCCTCGTGCAGCGTGCCGGCGGAAGACATGGCCACGCGCTTGTTACCGCCGGCCTTGAGGATCGTTTGGAGCAGTTCGTCATCGGCGAGCGTGCGGTCGAGGTCCACCGCCGTGTCGTAAAACGTGCGGGCGGAAACCGCGTCGCCCTCGTCCATGGCGATGCGCGCGCGCAGCAGCCACGCCGCGGCGAGCTTCGGCTGGCGGTCGCAGAGCGATTCCAGCCGCACGGCGGCTTCGGAACTCTCGCCGCCCAGATCCAGTAGCCGGGCAATGCCGAGATGGGCCTCCGCGTGGTCGGACTGTTGGGCGATCACCCGGTCGAAGCAGACACGGGCATCCGCGAGCTCGAACCGATCCTCATGCATTTTTCCCACCAGGATCAGCAGTGGAATGTTCGCGGGTGAAGCGGCGAGCGCCGCCTTGAGGGCTTCAAAATCCATGGCGGCATGAAACCGGAGCGATCCGGAACTGGCAAGCCCCGAGGAGTTCAACCCTCCTCATCGCTCGGCGACCACTCGCTGTCATCCAGCAGGCGGAGGCCGTTTTTCTCGATGGTGATTCTGCCCTTTTTGAAAAGCGCGCCGGTGGCCTGCTTGAACGTGCGCTTGCTGACGCCGAGCTCGTCGTTGATTTCCGCCGCGGGCGTGTGATCGCCGATCGCCCAGAAGCCGCCGCGGGCTTCAAGCTCGGCGAGGATCTGGCCTTCGAGGTCCTGGACTTTGGCGCGGCCGGGCGCGTGCAGCGTGAGGTCGATTTTCCCGTCTGGACGGACGGCGGCAATGTAGCCTTTGAGCGATTCGCCGGGCTGGAGGTCCTGGAAAACGTCGTTGGCGAAAATCAGGCCGCTGTGCGTGCCGTTGATGATGGCCTTGTAGCCAAGGTCGGTTTTTCCAAAAACGATGAGATCCACTTCCTGCTCCGGGCGGAAATCATGCGGCGTCTGATCCATGTGCCGGGCGATGCGGGTGGACGCGATGATGCGGCCGGTTTGCCCGTCGATGTGGACGTGGACGATGTAGTGCCGGCCCACTTCCATGCGGACCTTTTGCTCGCGGAAAGGCACCAGCAAATCCTTGGGCAGCCCCCAGTCGAGAAACGCGCCGACGCCGGTGACGGCCACGCATTTCAACCGCCCGAACTGGCCGGGCATGACTTTCGGCGACTTGAGCGTGGCGACCTGGCGGTCCTCGGAATCGAGGTAAAGGAAGACATTCACGTAGTCTCCGAGCGCCCATTTCACCGGCATTTCGCGCCGCGGCAGCAGGATTTCCCCGAGCTCGCCGCCATCGAGAAACAGCCCGAAGGTTTTCTCATGGAGGATTTGGAGGGAGGCCCGCTCGCCGATGGCTGTCATGGCGGAAAGGTGTACCGGCGCGGCCCGGGAGTCGATGGTGTTCTCTGAAACCGGGCGGATTCGCCACTTGTCTCCGCCTCCCCGCCGGGCCATCGTCCGGCCATGGAAAGTCACGAGTGGTTCGAAAACACCGATGAAGGCAAGGTCTTCTACCGGGGAAATTATCAGGGCGGGAAATGGACCGTCATGACCACCACCCAGAAGCGCAACCCGACCTGGACCGACTTGAAACCACCCTCCGAAGCCGTCTGGCGCGAGCTGCGGGACGTGGTTTGGAAAAAATACCAGCGCAAGCGCTGCCCGTGGGACCGGGTGGCCGATCTGGA
>CAYXZE010000351.1:190-3158 GCA_964469395.1 uncultured Luteolibacter sp. | reverse complement strand
CCTTGCTCGGCTCATTGGCTTTTTCATGGGCGCAGCGGACGGATTCCGCCGCTCCTTGAGCGGCGGCGGATGACCCATTCAGCCATCACGAGGGCGAGGATGAGGAGCAGGAGCCATGCGGAATTCCACACGGGTTCGCGGCCTTTCCAGGTGGTGGAAACGGACTTGCGGGCGATTTCGCGGAGCGCGGAGGCGGCGTTTTCGGCGGTGAGCACCTGACCGCCGGTGGCGCGGGCGATTTCCCCGGCGAGATCCGGGCGGCTGGCGATGGCGACGGCTTCGTTGGAACCGTCGGCGACGAAGATGCCGGCTTCGAGTTTGGTCGGCGCGCCCTCGGCATTGCGGTAGGCCGCCTCGAAGCGGATTTCTCCGGTGGCGCGGGGCACGAAGCGCGCTTCCCAGCCGCGGCGGGCGTTGTTCCAGATGACGGGGAGCATTTCCGGCGGGCCGCCGGCTTGGGAAACGGACAATTCCAGCAGGGACAACTCGCTGGCGGAGGCGGCGGGAATCGTGAGCTGCACGGTGTCGCCCGGCGCGCATTGCGGGGTGGAGAGCTGGATCTGCGTCTGGCCGTTCTTGCGGGCGATGCGGTCGGCGGCGAGCCAGCGGATGGTGTTGTTCCAGAACTTGGCGTAATAGATGTTATTGCGCCCGTTGTCGCCCCAGACCTGCTGGAATTCATCGCCCCAGCCGGTGGTGGTGTCCGAGCAAAAGGCCATGGCGCGGCCGCGACCGATCTGTTGGACGGCGAAGAGCACGAGGTCGTCCAAGGTGGGGTTCATGGCCTTGGCGCGCTCGTCGTAGGACAAATCCGTGCGGGCGGTGACGATGGCGCCGGGTTTGGCGCGGTTGACGTAGTTGATCCCCTTGAAACCGGCTAAGTTGCGGGTCCAGGCGGTGCGGCTCAGCTCCGGGGTATCGGCCACCTGCATGATCGGATGGAGCGGGCCTTTGGGGAGTTTTGCCCTGAGCAGGGCGCCGCCTTTCGTCCATTGCGGGTCGGATTTGTTCGCCACCTCGATGGGCATGATCTTGTCGATCGGGGTTTTCTCCCAACCCCCGGCACCGAACGAGGTGTCGCCGCCCACCATCACGAATCCGCCGCCGAACTCCTCGACGAAGGCGACCATGTTGAGGATTTGTTCCGGGGAATAGGCATCCCTGACGATGTCTGATAGAATGACGACATCGTAGGTGAGCAGTTTTTCCATGGATGCCGGGAAACCGAGTGTCGGGTGGCAGACGCTGGGAACGGGCAGACCCCGGGCATCCTGAAAGACGCGGGTGTCCTTGCCGCGACGCTTGGCGGTCGCCTCGGCGCGTTGTTCCGGCGTGAGCGGGGCGGCGCTGAAGAATGACCCGGACCGGGAGGTGGGTGCGGCGGACTCGGCCGGCAGGTGGAGGCTGTGGACCTCCATGTCCTGATCGGCTTCGAGCGCGTCCTTCAGGAAGGTGGTTTCGGTGGGGGCCGAGCCTTCCATGTAGAGGACGCGGATGGGATCGCGGCGCAGTTCGCAGGCGGCGCGCAGGGTATTGTTAGACAGGGAGGCCTCGCCCGCCATTTCGGACAGGCGGATGTCGTAGAAATTCAAACCGCGGAAAGGCGAGGGAAAGTCGATGCTGATGTTCTGGCGGGTGCCGTCGAGGTGCAGGGTCCGGGTGAACAATGATTGCTCCTTGCTGGAAATTGTTAGGATCGCGTCCTGGTCCGCGTAGCCGGGGGACTCCACGGTGGCGGTGAGCCGGAGGTTCGGCTGGGACGGGCTGGGCTGGGTGAGCCGGGCGGAAACCAGACGGAGGTCGGCGGGTTGTTTGGAGGTGCCGAGCGGCCAGGTGAAAACCGGAACCTTGGCGCTTTGATAGAGCTGGAGCGTTTCCTTGATCGCGTCCTCATCGGAAGCGGCGAAATCCGATAGCACCACGACCCCGCCGAGCGCCTGCTGGCGGCTTTCGTCCAGCGAGCGGAACAAGGCCTGGCCGATGGCCGAACGCTCGCCGTCGGGAACGGTGGATGCGCCATCGGGTTCAAGGTCCGCGGAAAACGACGATTTAGCCGAATGCGGGGTGATGCCGGCGATGGTCTTGGCCGCCTTGATGGCGCTGTCATGGCGGGACGAGCCGTCCGGCGCGTCCTTGGCGGCCATCGAGGCCGAGCGATCCGTTAGAATGCGAATCAACGGCGTTTCCGCAGTCTGGCGGGTGGTTTCGGTGCTCCAGTTGAGGATCAGCGCGAGCAGCGCGGCGGACGCCACGGCGCGGGCCAGCCACAACGACAACCGGCTGCGGATAGAGAAGCGCGGGTGGGGACGGCGGATGAAGGTGATTCCGAGGACGATGACGAGCACCAGCCAAAGGACGGCGACCCATGGCCACCAGGTCGGCATGGCGTGAGAGAGAGGATTCATGAAAGCTTATTGGTCGTAGGAAATCCGGCGGGAGTAGTCTTGGATGAGTGACTCGTAGCCCGGCGCGGGGGCCTGGGCTTCGATGTTCTGGCGGACTTGTTTTTCGAGGAGCGACTTGGTGAGGAGTGCGGCGGCGTCGAGGGCTTCTACGGATTTTTCGCCCATTTCCTGGACTTGGCCGAGGTTGGCGGAACGCAGGGCGGCGGCGACTTTGTCCTGATAGTCCTTGGCCTCGCGGAGAGCTGCGGCTGCCAGTTTGGGGTCGGCGAGGCGGTCCTTGGCGTCGATCTCTTCGAGTGACTTGAGAATCGCTCCCGTGGCGGATGTGATGGAATCCTGCTTTTCGGCTAACCCGGATGGGCTCGGTTTTCCGCCGGGTTTGTCGCTTGGCTTGCCATCGCCGGGCTTGTCACCCGGTTTGTCACCCGGTTTGTCACCCGGTTTGTCACCCGGTTTGTCACCCGGTTTATCGCCCGGTTTATCGCCCGGTTTGTCGCCGGGTTTGTCACCGGGTTTGTCACCGGGTTTGTCACCGGGTTTGTCACCGGGTTTGTCACCGGGTT
>CAYXZE010000351.1:0-90 GCA_964469395.1 uncultured Luteolibacter sp. | reverse complement strand
TGTCGCCGGGTTTATCGCCCGGATCTTCACCGGGTTCTTCGCCTTCTTTGGCGTCGTCTTTCTTTTCGTCGAGTTTTTCGGCCTCCTTGT
>CAYXZE010000350.1:1666-3168 GCA_964469395.1 uncultured Luteolibacter sp. | reverse complement strand
CAGCTCTACGCCGCCATGATCGCCATCGCGAAGCACGAGCTCGACAAACCCGGCCTGGCGGCGCTGCTGCGGGAAATCTTCGGGTGAACCGCTCCAATCCAGCTCCACCTTTTCGCGTCTCCGCCCTTGCCACCGGGCGAATCAGCGCATTGACTCCCCGCCACTTCATTTTCCTCACCTGTGAAAGCCCACGAACTCTACGCCGCCGTTGACCCCGCCATTGTCACTCAGATCCTCGATTGGTTCCGCGCCAACGACCGGAATGTTTACAAATCCGCCGTCGCCACCCTCGCCGCCAACCGCAAGCTCCGTCCCGTTTTCATCGAGAAAAAATCCATGGCCGATCAATACGCATGGATTCACAAAACCCTGAAAATCAACGCCTGTGAAACCATCGGCGAGCACCTCCTGCAAGCTTACCTGATGGCCGGCCAGCAATCCCTGCTCGCCATGTTCTGCGACGGCATGGGCATCCCCCACGATGGCAAGGGCTCCGTCGTCGGCGATCTGCCGAAGAAGCTCGATCCCGAGCGCCTCAAGTCCACCATCGACCGCCTCGCCGACCTCTTCGAGCCCAAGCTGCTCACCGTTTACCTGCATTGCTTCAACATGCAAACCGCCGGCGGCTGGCCCGAACTCAACGCCATTCTCGAATCCGACGACCGCCTCGTGCTCGCTTGAGCCGGGAGGTTGGTTGTTAAAAGTTATTGGTAAAACGGAAAGATCCGGATTCCCGCTTCTAACTCATAACTTCCAACTCATAACCAACACCCTCTTCCAATGCCCAAAGTTTACGTCAAGACCTACGGCTGCCAGATGAACGAGCGCGACTCCGAGCAGGTCGTGCGGATGTTCAGCGAGGGCGGCTACACGGTCACGACGGATGAAAACGAGGCCGACGCGGTGCTCATCAACACCTGTTCCGTCCGCGACCAGGCGGAGCAGAAGGCGCTCGGCAAAATGGGCACCATGATCCACAAGGGCCGCGACCGGAAGCACGTCGTTTACGGCTTCATGGGCTGCATGGCCCAGTCCCGCGGCGAGGAGCTTTTCAAAACCGTGCCGAACCTCGACGTCGTCGTCGGCACGCAGAAATACCACAAGGTCTTCGAATACGTGGACCGCATCCTCCAGCGGCGGTTGGAGGCCCGCATGGACGACCCGCAGTATTCCCTCCGCGGCACCACCGTCTGCGACACCGCCGAAGAGGAGGGTTCGCAAAACACCATCCGCGACCACATCCCCAAGGCCCGCGAAGCCTCCGCATTCGTCTCCATCATGCAGGGCTGCAACATGCGCTGCTCGTTCTGCATCGTCCCCGACACCCGCGGCAAGGAGCGCGGCCGGCCGATTTCCGAGATCGTCGCGGAAGTCCGCCACCTCGCCGCCCACGGCGTGAAGGAAGTCACCCTGTTAGGCCAGATCGTCAATCTTTACGGGCGCACCGAGTTCCCGAAAATCGACGGCAAGTCGCCCTTCGTCCAGCTCCTCGAAGCCGTGCA
>CAYXZE010000350.1:0-1656 GCA_964469395.1 uncultured Luteolibacter sp. | reverse complement strand
CCTCGCCGCACCCCATCGGCTACCGGGACGACCTCGTCGCCGCCTTCACCTATCTGCCGAAACTCTGCTCGCACATCCATTTCCCGATGCAGAGCGGCTCCGACCGCATCCTGCGGGAAATGCGCCGACCTTATAAAAACGAAAAATTCGTCGAGATCTGTGAGAAAATGAAGGCCGCCCGCCCCGGCATCGCCATCACCACCGACATCATCGTCGGCTTCCCCGGCGAGACCGAGGAAGATTTCCAGGCCACCATCGACACCGTCGAGCGCCTCAAGTTCGACAACGCCTTCGTCTTCCGCTACTCCAAACGCCGCAACACCCCCGCCGCCGAGATGGACGGACAGCTTGAGGAAATGGTGAAGGAAGAGCGCAACCAGCGCCTGCTCGCCGTTGTCGATCGCCTCGCCATCGCCAGCAACGCCGCCATCGTCGGCACCCGTCAGCAGGTGCTCTGCGAAGGGCCGTCCAAGAACAACGCCGCCCGCCTGACAGGCCGCACTCCGCAAAACAAGATCGTCATCTTCGACGGCGACCCCGCCCGCCTCACGGGCCAACTGCTCGATATTCAAATCGAGCAATCCACCGGTTTCACCCTCTTCGGCACCGCCTGTCTGGAAGACTGAGACGCCATCTCAAAAAATCCTCAATCATCATTCGTCGATAAAGAACAAATCTTTTCACGCGGCGTTCACGCGGCGGACCATCCCGATGCGCTCGCAGATTTCCATAGTCGCTCCGGCCTGGTTGAGCGTGTAGAAATGCAATCCCGCGACTCCGTGATGGAGCAAATCCGAGCACTGCGCCGCGGCATAGTGAATCCCCGCACGGCGGACCGCGGCGGGATCGGAGCCCGCGCGTTGCAGGGCGCGGATCAATTTCGCCGGGAAGCGCGCGCCGCCCGCGAGTTCCGCCAGCCGTTTCATCAAGCCCATGCGGGTCACCGGCATGATACCGGCGATGATCGGGACGTGGATGCCGGCGAGTTCGCAGCGCGCGCGAAAGTCGTGGAAGTCATGGTTGTCGAAGAAGAACTGGGTGCAGATGTAATCCGCTCCGGCGTCCACCTTGGCTTTCAGATAATCCATTTCCAACATCCGGTTAGGCGTGGCCGGGTGGCCTTCCGGGAAACCCGCCACGCCGATGCCGAAGCCGCGCGGATCGCGGTGGCGGGCGAACTCGCGGATGAACTTCACCAGATCGGCGGCGTGCGCGAAATCACTGGGCGCGGATGAGCCGCTTTTCGGCGGATCGCCGCGCAAGGCGAGGATGTTGGAGACGCCGGTGGTGGCGTGATGGTTGAGAATGCCGCGGATTTGCTCCCGCGTGTGGCCGACGCAGGTGAGGTGGGGAATGGGATTCCGGTCACGCAACTGGTCCACGAGATCCAGTGTGAGGTTCCTCGTCCCTCCGCCCGCGCCGTAGGTGACGCTGATGAAGTCCGGGTGCAGGTTGTCGAGCTGTTGGACTTGATCTAACAATTCAGCGTGGTCATCCCGGGTTTTCGGCGGGAAGAACTCGAAGGACAACGCGGGTGTCTTGCGGGCGAGGAGATCGAGGATGTGCATGGGATCAACGGGTGTTATGTTAGAAGAAGACAAGGAGCGGCGGAATCCGTCCGCCGTGCCCATGGAAAGCCAATGAGGCGAGCAAGGC
>CAYXZE010000349.1:0-3198 GCA_964469395.1 uncultured Luteolibacter sp. | reverse complement strand
ATCCCGGCTACCGCTTGGTCCAGGCCTGCATCGAGTCCGGCACGCCGCTCGAAGTTCTGCCCGGTCCGTCCGCCGTCATCACCGCGCTGATCGGCTCCGGCTTCCCCTGTCACGCCTTCCGCTTCGGCGGCTTCCTTTCGGTTAAATCCGGCAAGCGCCGCAGCGCGCTGGCCGCGACTCTGGAATCGGGCGAAACCGGTATTTTCTTCGAGTCACCGCACCGGATTGTTTCCACGCTGGAGATTCTAGCAGAAATCAATCCCGCCGCCCGCGCCTGTGTCGCCCGCGAGCTGACGAAGAAGTTCGAGACCTACCACCGCGGCACTGCTGCGGAAGTGCTCGCCCATTTCCAAGCGCATCCGCCGAAAGGGGAGATCGTGCTGCTGGTGCATTCCGAAATGTAGTCTTCCTCTTCAATGCCCGCTTTCCGCACAGAGTCCGCTCTGCCGGACTGCGGCCCGTTGCTCGTGGTCCCAGGCGGTTAGAAAATCGCGGATTTCGGTGAGGAGGATTTCGCAATGCTTGTTCCACTTGGCCGTGCCACGGAGAATGAGCGCGCTTTCGTTGAGGCCGGTGAAGCGGATTTCCTCGGCTCCGGCGGCACGGAGCTCGCCGAGCTCGATGCGGAGGGTTTCGAAGAATGCGAGCTCGAAGCCGTTGCCGGCTTCCATCGCCGCGCGGACGAGCGAGACGGTGACGGGCGGGGCGAGCGGCTCCAGTTTCTCGGCGATGTGGCCGCAGCCGATTTTCACCAGCATTTTGCGCACCCGGTCGAAGAGGTCTTCCAGTTGCAGCAGCTTGAGCGGACACTTGGTTTCCAGATACTGGACCACGCCGCTGCGGATGTCCGCGACGAAGGGGAAATCCTCGAGTTTCGCGGCGGAAGCGGCGCGCTTGAGGGCGAGATCCAGCCATGCGGTATCGTAATCGATCACTTGATAGCGGCCGATTTGGAGTGCGGGTCGATTGCCGATGAGGGAGATCACGGTGGTGGGCGGGGGGGAAGGATTGATTGGTGGCGGTCAGTCTTTAAACAGGCGACGTTGGAAGGGATCGCGGGCGGCGCGACGGGAAAGGGATTGGATTTCCGCGATGAATTCGTTCACGTCCTCGAACTGGCGGTAAACCGAAACATAGCGGACGTAGGCGACCGGATCGATCTGATGGAGCTTGTCCATCACCTTGCCGCCGATGATCGAGGACGGCACCTCGCTGAGATGGTCCTTGTGCAGGTCGGTTAGGATTTCCTCCACCGCGCGGTCGAGACGGTCCATCGGCACCGGGCGCTTTTCGCAGGCCTTGATCAGGCCGCTCATCAGTTTTTCGCGGTTGAGCGCCTCGCGCGCGCCGTCCCGCTTCACCACCCGCAACTCGGTGCGCTCGATCTGCTCGTAGGTCGTGTAGCGGTAGGTGCATTTGAGGCACTCGCGACGGCGACGAATGCTCGTCCCGTCCTTCGACGTGCGGGAATCGAGCACCTTGTCTTTGAGAGAACCACATTGGACGCAACGCATGAGGACGGTTTGAAAAGCAACGTCGCGAACCATGATGGATGCATGTGGTGGCGTCAATCCGAAAACCCTACCTTATTTAGTGGGCGGGTGCCGGATAGTCGGGAAATGCGAAGGGAGTTTTTTGAAATTTCCGGGCGCGGGCTTCCCTTGGTGCTGCACGGAGCGGCGGAATGCCTTCGGCCATGCGGGATGCGCTTCGCGATTGAATAAATGCTCGCTATCGCTCGCCTGGCATTCCGTCCGCCGTGTCCATGGAAAAGCCAATGAGCCGAGCAAGGCGCTTTTCATTGGCGTCTCATGGACGGGCGATCGGATATCGCCCCTTGGGGCTTCGAACGTTCCTTCGGCAGTTTTCCGACCGCCATTCAGGCATTCTCCTCCAGCAGGCGCTTGAGCCGGTTTTTCATGGAAACCTTGGCCACCGCCTGAAGCCGGTCCACGAACAACACCCCGTTCAAGTGGTCGATCTCGTGCTGAAGCGCACGGGCCAGCAGGCCGTCGGTCTCCACCACCAGCACCGAGCCGTCGAGCTGCGGCAGCGTGGCCTTCACCATTTCCGGCCGCCGCACCTCGGCCCGGATGCCGCGGATGCTCAGACACCCCTCCATCCCGAATTCCTTGGCCTGGCCGTATTCGAGCTCCGGATTGATGAAAATCAACGGCATGAGTTCCACCAAATCCGCATCCACCCCATTCACCTTGAGAAAGGAAACGCACTCGGGATCGTGGGAAACATCGATCACCGCCAGCCGCAAATCCACCCCTACCTGCGGCGCGGCCAGACCCACGCCGTTCGCCTCCACCATCGTTTCCAACATATCGCCGACCAGCTCGACGAGGGAATCGTCCACTGCCGTGACGGGACGGCAGCGTTGACGGAGGACGGGGTGGCCGTATTGGACAATTTCTCGAATCATGGGGATGCGCCCGAATCCCTAGCGAGGCGAAACCCAAAGGTCAAACCCCGGGAATGGAGGAAATCAAATCCAAGTGTTGACACCCCATGGGATACGCCGTAATCACTCGCCCCGCGCCATGCGAATGGCGGAGTAGCCAAGTGGTAAGGCAATGGTTTGCAAAACCGTCATTCGAGGGTTCGATTCCCTCCTCCGCCTCCATTCAAGTCATTTCGAACAGAATCATCTGTGGCAAGCGGTGGAGACCATGAGGTGCCATGTCCATGAATGACGCTCCCGCCCCCGCCTCCCGTTTTCTGGAGCAGGTGCTTCTCCTGAACATCCTCATCCACGCCGCCGCCATCGCGACGATGGGGTTGATGCTCATGCCCGGCATGCCTGGGGGGCCGATTGCAATCGATGCCGCGCGGCGCGTCGGCTACGTCGCCGAGCATCCCTGGCTCTGGCGGCTCGGCTGGATTCCTTGGCACTTGGCCGCGTTCATCGATCTATTGACTGGCGTCGCCCTGGTCCGCACCAAATGGGTGCCGCGCTGGCTGGCCCTGCCAACGCTTCTGATCACGCTCGGCGCCGCCATCCCGGAGCAGGCGGGCGAGATCGCCTGGGTGACGCATGGAGTCGAGCTCGCGCGCGAGGCACACCGCAGCGGCAATCCGGCACCCTATCTCCAGTTGGAAACGCGGTCCTTTCACCTGGCCGCAGTCGTGGGAGCATCGATCTACATCGCCATGGCCTTGGGATGGACATGGTGCTTCGCAGCGGCGGGC
>CAYXZE010000348.1:0-3202 GCA_964469395.1 uncultured Luteolibacter sp. | reverse complement strand
AGTAAAGACCTCGGTCATTTCCATTTTTGCGCATTTCTTGATCCTTTTTGCGGCTAAAAATCTTCGCCTGATTTTGATGCGTCGGCCCTGATTACTAAAGTGTTACTCGGGAGGTTAAGGATTTCGATGTCAAAAAAAACGGGGCCGTCGATCCTCCAACCGACGACCCCTTGAATCCCGGAGGAATCCTAATAACCTCCGGAAAGTGTTGTTATGCCCGGCGGCGGCGCAGCAGGCAGAGCATGCCAAGGCTGCCGAGAAGCGCGGCGGCGGGCTCGGGGATGACGACCAGATTGAGACTGCCGATTTCAAAATAGGCCGATTTCCCACCACCGAGTTCATACACATCTCCAACACCAATGTTGTGGAGACCGCTCGTGTTGATCGTCGCGAGACCATCAATGAGTGTATAAGTTCCGAGTCCAGTGCTGCTATCCAAGCCCACGAGATCATCCACACCGAAGTTGACAAAGGTGACTGAAGCTCCATTGACGGTGAGCATCGTGTCGGGATCGAAAAGGAACTGTGCGCCGTCCGCGAACGCGAGACTGCCACCAATGGTGCCATTACCGCCGATGATGGCATTCTCTCCCACCGTAACATTCGAGCCACCGAGTGAGCCGTTGACCAACAAGGTGCCTGCGGAAACCGTGGTCACTCCGGTGTAGGTGTTGCTGCCGGAGAGCGTGAGGATGCCCTCGCCCGCCTTGTTCAGCGTGCCATTGGCACCCGCCAGCACGGAGGCCACGGTGCCGGTGCGACCGGCTCCGATGTCAAAAGTGTGGGTTCCGGTCGAGGCGAGATTCACGGTAATGCCGCTGCCGAAGGTGAGGTCGGTGTCGGCGTCGAAGTTTTTAATCGTGCCCTCGTTCCAGTTGAAGGTGCGGGTGGCAGCGGTGTTGGCGGTGCCACCGCTCTGGATGGTGGTGGCTGCGAGGGTGCCGCCATTGTCCAGGTTGAAGGTGCCGCTCACCCCAATGGTGTTGGAGCCGCTTCGTTTGTCACCCAAGGTGAGCGTGGTCACCTTCACGGTGCCCGATCCAGTGGTGAAGGTGCCCGCCGCCGTGGAGGCAGTCCCGTAGCTGCCACCGGCCGTATCCCGTCCGAGGATAATGGTGGTGGCGGTCAAGTCGCCGGAGCCCATCGTGAAGCTTCCCGTAGCGTTTCCGGCATTGCTTGCGAGATTATTGCGGGTACTGAGCCCCACGGTCAGGGTGCCAATCTCTCCACCGCTATCGCCCAGGAAGTTCACGTTACCGATGTTGTTACCACCCACGGCACCGGTGCCTTGGGAGGCGACCACCATGTTGGTCGCATTGACGGTCAGGGGCGTGCCCAAGGAGCCGAAGTTCATGGTGGACGATGCACTTACCGCAGCACCAAAAACATTGATGTTGGTCGCAGTCAAAGTCCCACTACCGGTCACCGCACTGGTGAATGTGCCGGCCGAGAAGCTCAGTGTGGCCAAGGTTTGATTGGTGGCACCGAGATCCAGCGTGCCGCTTCCTCCGAAGTTCACCGTGCTGGTGGTGGCGAGGCGGTTGTCGCCACCCGAAAGTGCGAGGGTGCCGGCGTTGATGTTGGTGGGGCCGGTGTAACTGTTCGCGGCGGTGAGAAGCATTTTCCCGGCACCGGCTTTGGTGATTCCCTGGGTGCCGACTTGACCAATGCCGCCACTGATCAGGAGGTCGGTGTCGGCCTCACCATCCGCGACGGTGAAGGTCGTGACGCCACCATTCCCGCCACCATTGGCGCGCAACTGCAATCCGGAGGAGATCGTGGCGGTCGAGGCGGAGGCGAGGGTGTTGAGAGAGCCGGGTGAGGCATTGATGCCATAGAGAATCACAGAGTTCCCTTTGATTTCACCGCCGGTCATGTTGACGGCTGACGAGTAGAACCCTCCGCCATTGGCGCTACCCGTATTGTTGAGGATCCCGCCGTTGATGTTGACGGTGGTCACATTGTTCGTGAGGGTGCTGCTGTTGCCGAGCGCCCATCCGCCGAATTGCACTTCGCCGCCCGTCTCGATGTTGAGCGTGCCGCGGATCGTCCCGACATCACCTGCCCCATCGACAAGCGAAAGGATACCGCCATTGACCGTCGTGCCGCCGCTGAAGGTGTTGAGATTGCTCAGCGTGAGCATGCCCGCCCCGTTCTTGGTCAGGCTACCGACCCCGCCGATGGCTCCACCAGTGAAGTTGTAGTTTTGGGCGCCGTTGACGATCAGGCCGGACTGGGTGACTCCACCGGCATTCACGGTGATGGTGCCGCCGACCGTGCCGGTGAAGGTCGCGCTGTCCGGGGTGGTGTTGTTCCAAATGGCATCGGTGGTGCCGTCGTTCCAGTTGCCGGCACCGTTCGTCCAAGTTCCAGAACCGTCGGTGATCGCATTACCGTCGCCGGAAGTAGTGTCCCAAGTCAGGGCGGCGGCGTGGGCTGCGGAAGTGATACAGGCCGCAGCGAGAACTTGCGTGATGCGGAAGCGGTTGAGGATATTCGGTTTCATGGAGCGGAGTCGGTGGATCGGGTTTTGCGGATTTGGGGGTGGCGACGCTTCACAAAACGTCACGGCATATCAGCCCGAGGCGGGTGGTTTTCGCGGATTTTTTTCTCCGGCGCGGAAAAAAATTTCCGGGCAGCGCGGGAGAAGCCGGAAAATCGGGACATGCTCAGGGGACATGTGCCTTCAATCACGGGCTGGCGGCCCTATGGAACGCGTTCTTTTCTCAATGAATCCAAGAGTGTTCACCGCAAAGACGCAAAGGTCGCGGAGGGGCGCGAAGGAAGAATTTTTGACAGAATCATTCAGGACAAAATCATTGGGCGGGCTTCCATGATTTTGTCTTCAAAAATGATTTTGTCGGTTTCTTCGGAGGGATGAGGGGGATGTAGAGACGGGATGGCTTCTTTCTCCGTTACCTCCTGAGCTTCTTGAAAAACCTCAGGATTGAAATGAATTTCTTAGCCGCAAAAAGGCGAAAAAAGGGCGCAAAAAACCGATTCGAATCACAGCCACCCTATTCACCCAAATCCCTCGGCAAGATTCATTGACGATTGATGATTGCTGATTGTTGATTTCTGATCTGCGGCTTCCGCCAGGCTCAATCTCTTCCAAATCAAAATTCAAAAATCCTCAATCCTCAATCCATCAAGGGCTGCCGCCCGACTCTTCCCCGCCTTCTTTCTCTGTTTCCTCTGTTTC
>CAYXZE010000347.1:0-3204 GCA_964469395.1 uncultured Luteolibacter sp. | reverse complement strand
TCAATGAATCCCTCCGAAGAAGCCGACAAAATCATTTTGTCCCGAATGATTCTGTCAAAAATTCTTCCTTCGCGTCCTTCCGCGACCTTGCGGTTGAATCATTGAACAGGAGGAAACAGAGGAAACGGAGAAAGAAGGCGGGGAATCCCTGCCGGGGGCTGCCCGGGGAAAGGGTGTCAGCCTTTTTTGGCGATTTGCTTGCGGAATAGGGGAACCAGCTCGGCATCCATCCAGGCGAACGCGGCTTCGAGTCCGCCGGATTGATAGAGCTTGCCGATCGACGCCTCGACGCGGGTGGGATTGCCGAACGCGCTGAGGAAGTCATTGGATGTCAGGCGGGTAAACCATTCCCCGTCCATGGCATTGCGCTCGCGGAGGACAAATTGGCGGGCAAAAAGAGCGAGGACGGCGTCACCGATCCAGGCTGCTTCACGTTCTTTGCGGAGTTCTTCGTCTTTGCGGCTCACGCGGGGAGAATGCACGATCTTAGAAAGGCCGCACCATTTTTTGAGTGCGTTCGCGTTCGATTCGTTCGCGCAGCCGGGTTTCCGAATCCACATCCCAGTAGCCGGGCTGGAGTTCGAGGAAAACGGAGGAGTAGGGCAGGGCGGTGGGGGTGCGGATGACCAGCACGTCGAAGCTGCGGTTCGCGTCCTGGAGCAGGGTGAGCAGGGATTGCTGGTCGAGCTCGGTGGGTTCGTGGCCGTGGAGCGAGCCTTGGAGGCGCTTGCGGAGATCGTCGATGCCCGGGGCGAAATCGTTTTCCACCGAGCGCAGTTCGCGGGTCACATAGACTTGCGGCCTCACGCTTTCCGTCCGTTCCAAGGCTTTGAGCACATAGTCGAGCGCTTCCGGCACCTCCACCGAAGCCGTCACCTGGCGCAGGCCCGGGCGGTTGTGGGCGGGAAACGAGGCTTCCGCGATCACGATCCAGTTGCGATAACCGAGCTGCCCCGCCTGGCGGTCCACCGCCGCCTGCCATGGCTGGCTGTTTTGCAGGCTCGCGCAACCGAGCGATAAAAAAGCAGCCCCGAGGGCAAGTAAACCGCGACAAAACACCATGGGCTTTTTATGGTCATCCCGGCCCTCGCTGTCAACGCGCTGACCGAGAACAATTTTCCTCCACCGGGATTGGCGAAATGATCGGTTGAGGCTTCCGAGAATCGCGCTTGCCCCCGGGGGGCGGGGCGGAGAACCTTCCGGCTTTCCGTGAAGCGTTATCTCCCTTATTACAAATACCTGCGAACCGTCCGGTGGCAGTTCGCGCTCGGCGTGCTTGCCGGACTCCTGTATGCGATCACCAGCGGGCTGGGAATGCCGTTGATGATGAATCTGGTGTTGCCGGTGCTGTTCAAAAGCGAGGGCGCGGGGGACTCGTGGTATGTCGTTTTGATCAAGTGGAAGCTCGGGGGCATCTCGGACAATCGCCTGCTTTTGATCTGCTGCATGTGGATTCCGCTGGTTTTCCTGATCCGCTCGCTGTCGTCTTACGCGAATTCCTATCTGATTCAATACGCCGGTCAGCGGGTTTTGGAGGACATCCGGCTGGATTTGTTCGTCAAATTGCAGTCGTTGCCGCTGTCGTTTTTCAAGAATAACCTGTCCGGGGATCTGCTCGCCAGGCTGATGAGCGATACCGCCGTGTTGCGGCAAATCGTGGCGAACGTGTCCAGCGATCTGATCAAGCAGCCGGCCACCTTGTTGTCGGCGCTGGCGTTTTTGGGCTACAAGGCGTGGACGGACCATAGCTTTTTCGTCGCCCTGATCGCGCTGGTGACGGTGCCGTTGTGCGTGCTGTTGATCCGTGCCGCGGGCAAGAAGCTCGCGGCGCGGGCGAAGATGCTGCAGGCGCAGGGTGGCACGATGACCGCGGCGCTGGCGGAAACCCTGCAAGCTCCGCTTGAAATCCGCGCCTACAATCTTGAGCGGCGGCAAATTTCCGCCTTCCGGAAACGGACCAACGAGATGCTCAAGGTCAGCATGAAGGTCGTGAAATACCGCCAGGCGATTTCTCCGTCGATCGAGGTGGTGGCGGCTTTCGGTTTTGCCGTCGCGTTGTTTCTGGGAGTCCGGCAGGGGATGTCTCTGGAAAGCTTCATGGCGCTCGGCATGGCGCTGTTCATGGCCTACGAGCCGGTCAAAAAACTGGGCATGATCCACTCGCTGTTCAAGCAGGCGGACTCGGCGATCGAGCGCATCGAGCACATTTCACGCGAGCCGGATTCCCTGCCGGACCCGCTCTCGCCGCGACCGTTTGCGGCGCCCCGCACGGCCATCCGCTTTGAAAATCTATCCTTCGCTTACGGCGAGGAGCCGGTGCTGAGGGAGTTGACCCTGAGCATTCCAATCGGCCAGGTCGTGGCGCTCGTCGGTCCCAGCGGCGCGGGGAAATCGACCTTCGCCCATCTCATTCCCCGGTTCTACGATCCGCAATCCGGCGGGATCACTTTTGACGGCACGGACATCCGCGACTTCGCGAAAAAAGACCTGCGGAACTCCATCGCCGTGGTGCCGCAGATGCCCTCGCTGTTCCTCGGAACCATCGCGGAAAACATCCGGATCGGCCGTGAAAACGCGACCGACGAGGAGGTCCGCGAAGCCGCCCGCCGCGCGAACGCGGACGAATTCATCCTCGGCCTGCCGCAGGGCTACCAGACCGAGGTCGGCGAGCGGGGCGACCTTCTGTCAGGCGGCCAGCGCCAGCGGATCGCGATCGCCCGGGCGTTCCTCAAGAACGCGCCGATCCTCATTCTCGACGAGGCCACCAGCGCGCTCGATTCCGAGAGCGAGGCCATGGTCCAGCAGGCGCTCGCCGCGCTGGTCAAGGGCCGCACCACCTTCATCATCGCCCACCGCTACAGCACGATCACCATTGCGGACCGCGTGCTCGTTTTCCAGCAGGGCCGCATCGTCGCGGATGGAAATCACGAAACGCTCCGCCAGACGGATCCCACCTATCAGTCGATGATCGGCAATCAGATGTTAGGCCACGGTGCCTGACGGATCCGGCGCGAGGAAGGATTTCCGGCACAGCTCGGCATATTTCCCGCCTTGGGCGAGCAGCGCGGCATGGGTGCCCTGCTCGATGACCGCGCCCTTTTCCAGCACGTAGATGCGGTCGGCGTTCTGGATCGTGGAAAGCCGGTGCGCGATGACGAACGCGGTGCGGTTTTCCATCAGCCGGTCGAGCGCGTCCTGGATCTG
>CAYXZE010000346.1:0-3236 GCA_964469395.1 uncultured Luteolibacter sp. | reverse complement strand
GCGAGGCGGTATTGACCGGTGGCGGGCGCGGCGAAGCGCTGGCGGATTTCGCCCCCGGCGTCGGTTTCAACCGGGAACGACTGGATTTCCTTTTCCTCGATGCGGCCGTCTTCGCCACTGGTCAGCTTGAAAAGGGTGAGTTTGCCTTTCGCTCCGACGACCGGCTTTCCGGCGAGCGTGGCGGCGGAAACCGTCGCCTCGACCTGTTCTCCGGCGCGGGTGTAGCCGCGATCCGTCCACACCACGACCTCGAACGGTTTTCTAGCAGCGATCACCGAGCCGGTGCCGCGCTCCTCACGGCGCGAGGCGTCCACCACGCGGGCTTCGATGGTGTATTTCGCATCCATGTCGCCATGGATCGCCTTCGCGGAAGCCGTGTCGATTTCGATCTTCGCCGTGCCATCCGGACCGATCGGGACATTGCGTTTCAGGACCAATTCATCCGGTGTCCAGCGATCCGCCCGCCACCACGGCGGAAGCGGCGGGATGCAGCCCCAGCGTCCCCAACCCGGATGCCAGCTCGCATCGCTGCCATTCCACCACGCGCCGCGGCCATAAAGCCAGTCCCAGCGCCACGGCGGAAACCAGCGCTCGGTGATCGAGCTGCGCTTGACGATGATTTCCACATCGGCATTCCTAACAGGTGAGCCGTGGAAATAGGCGGCTTTGACTGTGGCGGTGAATTTTTCTCCCAACTTCACCGGCGCGTCGGGTGCCTCGACCTTCACCTCGTATTCCGGCTTGCGGTATTCCTCGACGCGCAAGCTGACATTCGCGGAAATCCGTCCGCTGATCCGATAGCTGGCGGTCCAGACTCCGAGCACCGCGTCCTTGGGAATCACGATTTCGCTCTCGACGGAGCCCTGCCCGTCGGTCTTGAGACCCTCGATTTTCATCACTTCCTCGCCCCGGCCATTGGTGATAGACAGCGAGCCGGTCTGGTGCGCCCAGGCATCCTCCTTCGGCTCGAAGTAGCCGACGTTACGCAGATAGAATTTCAAATGCGCGGTGTCGCCGGGCTTGTAGAGCGGGCGATCCGAGATTCCGTAAGTGATGTCGCGGTTGGCGTTTTCAAGTTGGGGTGTGGAGATGTGATACGGCTGGAACCCGAAAAACGCGGGCGCGCGGCCGTTCTTGCGGGCGATCGCCAGCCATTGATAGTTATTATCCCAATCTCCGGGTTTGAGCAGAGTCTTGCCATCGGCATCAGTCGTCCGGTTGAAATCCTTGGTGCGGATCTCCATATTCCGCTCCAGCGGCTTCTTCCGTCCGAGATGGTTCACGCGATAGCCGAAAAACTCGATCCCCGCTTCCGCCACCGGCGCGCCATCCGCCGCATCCGCCACCCACCATTGTTTCACGCCGCCCACATCCCGCTGCACCAATACGGAGTCCACGATCCAGACGAGCGTGTGAAAGGAATTCCCGCCCTCCATCTCGCCACGGATCCACCACGCCCCGGCACGGTCGAGCGGCACCTCGATGTCGGTGCGGGTGTCTCGATGTTTTTCGCGCGGAGTGAGTTTGCTTTCCCACCTCTCGGCGATTTTCCCGATGTATTGATCGCTCTTCCCGGCAATCAACTGACTGGCGATCTGAGACGGGTTGACGCGTTGCCAATCCAGCTCGCGCGGGTTGCCCTTCAGATAGTCCATCGTATCGCGGAGCACGGCCTCCATATCCACCGGCGCGGCGGTCAGTTTGATGTTAGAAGCATTGCGAAAAACCAGCGGCAGCTTCGGCCTCACTCCGGCGGGCACCGTTTCCGCCACCTCGAAGCGGCCCCAGTTGCCGGTGATTTGCTTGAGCAACAACTTCCGCGATTCATCCATGCCGAATTTCCCGATGGTCCGCTCCAGCATCTCGCGCGCCTTGTCATACTGGCGGCGGTCCAGGAAAATCCGGACCAGCTCGTCCCCGGCAGTCCCGCCGTAATGCTTGTTTTCGAACACGGATCGATAGAGCGCGATGAAATGAAACTCCGCAGGCAGTTTGAAACGGCGCACACCATCGGAGGTTTTCGCCAGACACTCGTCCTCGGCGAGCGTCTCCATTTCGAGAATCCCCTTCGCGCTATCCGGGGCTTGTTGTTGCCACCAGCCGTAGGATGCGAGCGTTTCCGTGCCAAATTGGGATTGGGAAAAACGCGCCCGAGCCAACTCCATCATGGCCGGTGTCGTAGGGTCTGTTACCGCGTTCAAACGCACCTGCTCGGCCAGTGCCCAGCGCCAGCGCTCGCCATCGTTTCTCGCCGCTTCCCACGATGCGGGTTGGGCGTAAAGCACCGGCGCGTCTCCCGCCCACGGCGCTCCTTCCGTGCCGCCATCCGGCCCCGACTCGCCCCACTCGGGGAGAGTGGCCAACGGCGTGAGAGTCTGGAGTTTCCACGCTTCATTATCCATGAAAGACGTCGCCATTTCGCGCCAGGCGAGACCGCCCTCCGCCGCGGTTCCCGCTTTTACCACCGCTTGTTGCAAGAGCTGGAGCGAACGGATGTGATCCCGGTATCGGGTATCTACAAACCGCCCCGCCGAAGCCGTCCCGCCATCTTCGCCCGGAATCATTCCACCGCGACGGCCATGATACCTCCCGCCTCCGCGAGTGAATTCCCCGGCCACGACCTGCCCGGCGTGCGGGGCGTTTCGGTAAATCACCGCGGCCGAGGTCAAGAGGCCCGCATTTTCCGCGTGGGCGGAAATCGCGCGCTCGACGAGCCCGTCCAGCTCGCCATACGCATTCATCCGCCCGAGTGCTTCCACCGCCTTCTTCAAGTCCGCGCCCGACCCGGCATCCGACACCGGCATCAGCTTTTCCGAGTAGAAATCCACCACCTCCCGCCACATTCCGCGCTCTGCCAACTTTTCGTATTCCGCGCGGAGAGTGTCCGTTTCCTGAGCCATCAAGTTCAAGTTGGCGGCCGCCGCCACCAGAAAAAGCCAAAAGTAGGTTTTCATCACAGCGATCATGACACGCGAACCGGGAATTTCTTAGAAGAAAAATATTTTCCAACCATTACTAACCTCCAGACAACCGCCCCGGGTGGGCCTTGGGCAAACCAAGGTACGGCTTGAAATGTTCGCGGAGGTCTCCACAGTGGCCTCGATGGCCTCCACCCGCCACACCGCGACCACCCTCAACGAGGCGATCCGCTCCATCAAATCCAGACTCTGAATCGCTTTTCCCCGGTATTCCGTCTTCTAAATCATGAAACTCCGCTTCATCACCATAGCGCAATC
>CAYXZE010000345.1:0-3241 GCA_964469395.1 uncultured Luteolibacter sp. | reverse complement strand
CGGCCGAGAGCGACTTCACGACGACGGCGCCGATGCTCGACAGGTCGACGTAGCGGGCCAGCTCGTCGCCGTGCCCGGCGGTTCCCGACGCGGTGAGCACCGGGCTGCGCAGCTCGACGGAGCCGACACGCACAGACAGGTCGACGGACGCGACCGCGGCCGCTCGTGCCGCGGCCCGCTTACCGGGCATGCCACTCCTGGAGGCTGGTGACCGAGACCTCTTGGTCCTGCCACGCGGCGATGCCGGTCGCCGCGGCCAGACCTGCCGCGGCGGTCGTGAGGAGGGGGATGCCCTGCTTGCCCGCGGCGGCCCGGATGTGGGCCCCGTCGGCGCGGGGACCACGACCCCGCGGGCTGTTGACGACGAGGTTCACCTCGCCGCTCTCGATCAGCTCGACGGCGTCGCGGCCGGCGTCCTCGCCGATCTTGGCCACCACCGTGTCCACCTCGATGCCGGCCTCCACGAGGCTCGCCGCCGTGCCCGAGGTCGCGGCGAGGGTGAACCCGAGCTCCCGGAACTGCCGGGCTGCGACGATCCCGGCCGGCTTGTCGCGCGCCGCGAGCGACAGGAACACGGTCCCGCTCTCGGGCAGCCGGGACCCGGCGGCGAGCTGGCTCTTGAAGAACGCCATCCCGACGCTGCGGTCGATGCCCATGACCTCGCCGGTCGAGCGCATCTCCGGGCCGAGCACGGCGTCGGCGTCGGGGAACCGCCCGAAGGGCAGCACGGCCTCCTTGACCGAGATGTGCCCGCCGTCGACCGGCTGGGACAGCAGCCCTTCGGCACGCAGCTCGGCGAGCGTGGCGCCGACCATGACCCGCGACGCCACCTTGGCGAGCGGCACACCCGTGGCCTTGGCCACGAAGGGCACCGTGCGAGAAGCACGGGGGTTGGCCTCGATGACGAAGACCTGACCGGACTTCACGGCGTACTGGACGTTGATGAGCCCCTTGACCTCGAGCTCCTCGGCGATGCGCCGGGTGTAGTCCTCGAGCACGGCGATGGTCTCGGCCGAGAGCGTGGCGGGCGGCAGCGTGCAGGCGCTGTCACCGCTGTGGACGCCCGCCTCCTCGACGTGCTCCATGACGCCACCGATGACGAAGTCACCGGTGTGGTCTCGCACGGCGTCGACGTCGACCTCGGTGGCATCTTCCAAGAAGCGGTCGACGAGCACGGGGCGCTCGGCCGACAGGCCACCTTCCTTGCCCAGGCTGCCGAAGCTCGCCAGCTGCTTCATGCAGCGGCGCAGGTCGTCGTCGTCGTAGACGATCTCCATCGCCCGTCCACCCAGCACGTACGAGGGGCGCATGAGGACCGGATAGCCGACCCGCTCGACCACGGCCAGCGCTTCGTCGACGGTGGTGACCGTGGCACCGGCGGGCTGCGGGATCTCGAGCCGGGCGCACATGGCGTTCCACCGCTCGCGGTCCTCGGCCTCGTCGATCGACGCCGGAGACGTGCCGAGCACGAGCGACGGGTCGAGGTCGTTGGCGAGCTTCAACGGCGTCTGACCACCGAGGCTCACGATGATCCCGATCGGCTGCTCCGCGTCGACGACGTTCTGCACGTCTTCGAGGGTGAGCGGTTCGAAGTAGAGCCGGTCGCTGGTGTCGTAGTCGGTGGACACGGTCTCGGGGTTGCAGTTGACCATGATCGTCTCGTACCCGGCATCACGGAGCGCGAAGCTGGCGTGGACGCAGCAGTAGTCGAACTCGATGCCCTGGCCGATGCGGTTGGGCCCGGAGCCGAGGATCATGACCTTCTGGCGGTCCGACGGGCGCACCTCGTCCTCGTCTTCGTAGGTCGAGTAGTGGTACGGCGTGTCGGCGGCGAACTCGGCACCGCACGTGTCGACCGTCTTGTACGTGGGGATGACCCCGGCGGCGATGCGGGCGGCGCGCACGTCGGCCTCGGCCACGCCCCACAACCAACCCAGCTGCGCGTCGGAGAACCCGAGGCGCTTGGCTCGGCGCCACGACCGGCGATCCATGCCGGCGATGCCGATCTCGGCCAGGTGGCCGCGCTCCTCGATGATGGCGAGGATCTGGTCGAGGAACCACGGGTCGACCTTGGTGGACTCGTGCACCTCCTCGACGGACAGCCCGCGGCGCAGCACGGCCTCCAGCTCGAAGAGCCGGTCCGGTGTGCCGACCGAGGCCCGGGCCAGCAGCTCGGCGTCGGGCACCTCGTCGTACTGGCCTTCGGCCGGGTCGCAGTTGAGGCCGTACCGTCCCTGCTCGAGCGAGCGCATGGCCTTCTGGAGCGACTCGGGGAAGGTGCGGCCGATGGCCATGGCCTCGCCGACGGACTGCATCTGCGTGCCCAACACCGGCGACGTGCCGGGAAACTTCTCGAAGGCCCACCGCGGCACCTTGGTGACCACGTAGTCGATGGTGGGCTCGAAGCTGGCCGGGGTCGCCCGGGTGATGTCGTTGGGGATCTCGTCGAGCGTGTAGCCGACGGCGAGCCGGGCGGCGATCTTGGCGATCGGGAAGCCGGTGGCCTTCGACGCCAGCGCCGACGAGCGGCTCACGCGCGGGTTCATCTCGATGACGACCATCTCGCCGTCGACCGGGTTCAACGCGAACTGCACGTTCGATCCGCCGGTCTCGACCCCCACCCGGCGGATGCACGTGATGGCTGCATCGCGCATGAGCTGGTACTCGACGTCGGACAGGGTCTGCGCCGGCGCCACCGTGATGGAGTCGCCGGTGTGCACGCCCATCGGGTCGACGTTCTCGATCGAGCAGATGATCACGCAGTTGTCGGCCTTGTCCCGCATGATCTCGAGCTCGTACTCCTTCCACCCGGCGATCGACTTCTCGATGAGGATCTCCGAGATGGGGCTGGCCTCGATCCCACGGGCGGCCATCATGGCGAACTCGTCGGGCGTCGAGGCGATGCCGGTGCCGTGGCCGCCGAGGATGTAGGCAGGCCGGATCACCGCCGGCAGGCCGATCCGTTCGATGACCTCGAGGGACTCCTCGAGCGAGTGGGCCGTACCGGACGCGGGGGTGTCGAGGCCGACCTCGGCCATCGCCACCTTGAACTGCTCGCGATCCTCTGCCGTGGCGATGGACACCTCGTTGGCACCGATGAGCTCGACGCCGTACTCCTTCAGGACCCCGGCCTCGTGCAGAGCCATCGAGAGGTTCAGCGCGGTCTGGCCCCCAAGGGTGGGGAGCAGCGCATCGGGGCGCTCCTTCTCGATGATCTTGGTGAGGATCCCGACGTCGAGCG
>CAYXZE010000344.1:0-3253 GCA_964469395.1 uncultured Luteolibacter sp. | reverse complement strand
AAGCTTCAGCTTGTCTTCGTGAAGAGCACGATAAATCGTGAACTCCGGGCAGCGCTTTTTGAAGTCGGACGCGGAAAGAGTTTTCCGGGAACAACGTTTGGCGGTTGCCTGGCAGGGGTGGTCCGATTGCGCCTTGCAGGATTCCGTTGCGGGTTTTATTGAAAGAGCAAAAGCTTTCCCCGCGTTGCACCAAAAGTTACCGTCACCAATCACCATCATGAATTTCAAACAACTGCTCCCGGCCATCGCCCTTCTTGGCTCCCCGTTCGCCCACGCCGAGTCTCCTGCCGAACGATCCGCCCGGATGCATTGGTTCAACGACGCGCGTTTCGGTCTGTTCATCCATTGGGGCGTCTATTCCACCGCCGGTGGTGTTTGGAAAGGCAAACCCGTGGACGCTGGCGGTGCCGAGTGGATTCAGGATCAAGGGAAAATCCCCGCCGCAGAATACCGGACCGAACTACAGGATAAATTCAATCCGGTGAAATACGATCCCGAGTCCTGGGTGCTCGCCGCCAAGAACGCGGGCATGAAATATATCGTCATCACCTCGAAGCACCACGACGGCTTCTGCCTCTGGGATTCGAAACTCACGGATTGGGACGTCGCCTCCACGCCCCACAAGAAGGATCTGCTCAAGCCCCTCGCCGACGCCTGCCGGAAACACGGCATCAAATTCTGCGTCTATCACTCCATCCTGGACTGGAGCCACCCGGACTATGGCACCAAGGCGCCATGGCGCGGCAACCACGCCAATCCGAACCCGGACATGGACCGCTACACCGCTTATATGAAAGGCCAGCTCAAGGAATTGGTGGACCATTATCAGCCCGGCATCCTGTGGTTCGACGGCGAGTGGGAAGGCGCCTGGACCCACGAGCGCGGCGTGGATCTCTACGCCTACCTGCGCGAACTCGACCCCAAACTCATCATCAATAACCGCGTGGACAAGGGTCGCAAGGGCATGCAAGGCAACACCATCGATCCCAAGTTCAAAGGCGACTACGGCACGCCCGAACAGGAAATCCCCGCCACCGGCTTCGGCGAGGACGTTTCATGGGAATCCTGCATGACCATGAACGAGACCTGGGGTTTCAAGAGCTACGACCATAGCTGGAAACCCCTCTCCGCGCTCATCACCAACCTCATCGACATCGCCAGCAAGGGCGGCAACTATCTGCTCAACGCGGGCCCCACCGGCGAGGGCGAAATCCCGCAAGCCACACTCGAACGCCTCGCCGAAATGGGCGACTGGATGAAAATCAACGGCGAGTCGATCCACGGCACCACCGCCTCGTTGTTTCCAAAGGTTTCATGGAATGGCCGCTCGACCACCAAACGCCTGCCGGACGGCACCGTGAAAATCTACCTGCACGTCTTCCAGCAACCGGATGGCGGGAAATTACAGGTCGGCGGCCTCAAGGAACGTCCGCAATCGGTGGCCATCCTCGGTTCCCAAAGCACGCCTGCCGTTTCCGGCGGCGAGGGCGGCTGGATCATCGAGCTGCCCGCGGAAAACCAGAACCCCATCGCCACGGTCGTCGCCCTCACCTTCAAAACGCCTCCGACCATCAGCGTGCCCGGCGCGAAGCCCTGAGAAAGATTTCACACCGGGCAAAAATCGAGGGGGCTGGATTTCAAATTTCACGATTTTCCTGATTCCTGTGTCCTCGCTCGCCGACGAAATCGACCCGCCATGCGCCGGGACCGCAGGCTCGGGAATCGCCTTGAAAACCGGTTTCGGAGCCGGAACGGATTTTCCTTCCTTTGACACGGTCGGGAAATCCCTCTAACTTGCCGAGGCGGCGGCTGTCGATCAAGTCATCCGCCCCAAAACCATCCAACCATCATGAAAACCAAACTCTGGATTCCCGCCCTCGCCTTGCCTTTCTGCCTGCTCGCCTGCAAGCAGGAAACCACCACCGAAAAAGTCGATGCCGGCGCGGAAAAAATCGCCGAAGGCGTGAAGGAAGTGACCAAGGCAGCCGAAAAAACCGCAGAGGACACGAAAGCCGCCGCCAAGGACGCCGCTGACAAGGTAGAGCAAAAAGTCGAGGCTGCCGTCGAAGCCACCAAGGAAGCCACCCAAGAAGCGGTGGAGGGCACCAATGCGGTCGTCGAGGACATCAAGGAAAAGATTGAGGATCAACCTGCTGACAACACGCCACCGGAATAAACCAACCGACTCCTGCCGCCGCTCATTTCCAGCACTCTCTTCTTCCAGACATCCGCACGGGCTGTAAAAACCATGTGCGGGGAGTCACCGGGGAGCGCTGCGGGCGGGGGCGGGTTCTTGGTGTGGCATCCGCTCACCACGAGCCGCCCGAGCGGGCGGCATCAAAAAATGGTCATCGCCTGACCACCTGACCAAAACCTGCGGCATCGGCACGCTGGCCCGCGAATGGGGACACGCCGGTGGCGGCCATTTCGGCGAACTTCAAACTCCGCTTCCAGGAAGGACATTGTCGCCGGTTGCCTGACGCGGCTTCTGCATTAGTCTGTCCGTAAGCTGACCGACGACCGCTGAAATGACGCCAGTGAGCAGTCCGAAAGGAACGAGAATCCAGCAAAGCATTCCTGTTACGATTAGACCAATAAAGAGCGGAGAACCGAAGCCGTAGGAATGCGATCCATGACCCGAAAACCAAGCTCCGAATTCAAAGAAGGACGTTATCGTCAATTGTCACCAACGTCTTGTTTCTTCATTCTTACTGAACGTAGAGCGCATGCACCCCTGCCAGCGGGGGCGCATGTCGATCACGGGGTTAGGGTTGTAGTCAGGTGAAATCATCGAAAATGAACGGCTAATAGGAACCGCATGTCGTGGCTTCTGCATCTTATTTGTCCTCCTGGCTATCGATTCCAGTTTGCTTCTGAAGCCTTTCTGTATCCGCCATGAACTTCTTCATGAATTCTAAGTGTTCCTCTAGAATCTCTACGGGGCTCCGTCGATTCCAAACCGGGCGGAATTCGTGACCTACGTGCCTTCCGAAACTCTCTACTGAATAGTCAGCATACCAAAGCGCAATGCACATGTGTCTCTGCTTGACGCTGTTCGGATCAGTCAGAATGAGTCCGTATCCAGACGAATCATTTTTACCGGATTCGAATGGATTTGTCGCGTTCGTAGCCGGATTGTCGTGGACTGGAGTGGTGTGCTCTGAATCCGCCTGAGCTGCCGCAGAACTCCAACTGATGTCTCGCATGCCGAAATACACGCCGCTTCCACCGAGAACGAGTCCGCCGAGAAATG
>CAYXZE010000343.1:0-3280 GCA_964469395.1 uncultured Luteolibacter sp. | reverse complement strand
AAATATCACCAGTTGATATTCTCGCCGCGGGTGTCGATGTGGGTGAAATTCCAGTAGCCGCCGATGCCGCCCTTGAACAATCCGCGATCGCGGAGATTGCGCGCGGTGGCGGTGACTTTCGAGGCGCGCACCGGGAATTTTACGTCCACGGCCACGTTCGCCTGATGCCATGAGCGGGCTCTCGCTCCTTGGCAATGGGCGTTGTAAGCCGGGTTGCGGTAGGCGGAGATGATCTCGACTTCCTTCACGCCCATTTCCAGCGCGACCCGGTCCGCCACCCGCAAGGTGTAGCCCATCCGCGTCCACCAGCTTTTCGGCGGCAGGGTGTTCCAGACGGGGCCCCGGTTTTTGGCGTGCGCCCCGATCACTTGGGCGACGTTGATGCTTTTCAGTTTGAGATTCGAAAGATAGCGGGCGTAGTCCTTGATGGCCGGCCCGTGCTGCCGCGCCCATTCCGGCGGCAATCCGGTCAGGTCGATCCGCGGGTCTTGCGCGCTTTCGCCGCGGCTTTGGGTCGGCACGGTCACTTTTGGCGCCGCGCCGAGCGTGAATGCGTTACCGACGGCGGAAGAGGCAAGCAGTCCGAGGCCGGTCAGGCCCAGCCCGCCGATCATGCGGCGGCGGCCCATGAGATCCGGGCCGGGAGTGGTGTGAGTGTCGGAAGTATCAGGAAAAATCATGGAAAAGGGAATGGTTTGGCGATCACAGCGGATTGCGTGCCGAGACGCGAATTTACCGGGCTGGCCGCCGAATTCCCGTGGAACCAAGCAGACGAGGCCGGGGCGGCAAGAAAAAAAGCCGTCTCCGGTCCTAACCGATTTTTCCGGGGTGGTCGGATTTCCGGGTCCAAATGGCCGTGAACAGCCCCGCCGCCGCCAATACCAGAATGCCCCAGTCTCCGATCACCGCATACAGCGAAAAGCTCGGGCGCAGCGGAATTTTCAACTCGGTCAGCAGCGATCCTCGGGTGAAATGACTGCCTGCCGCATCCACCAGCACCTGCGGCGCACCGGTGTCCGGGTGGGCCGTCGAGCCGGTGGAATCGATCGCCGCGCTGACGCCGCTGTTGGCGCAGCGCAACATCGGCCGCCGCAGCTCGATGGCGCGGAACCTCGCGGTCGCGAAATGCTGGGCCGCCGCCGCGGATTCCTTGAACCAGCCGTCATTGGTCACGTTGATGATGACTTGCGGCTCCGGGCGGACGAATTTCCGCGTCAACCGTGGCACGGAATCCTCGAAACACACGGTCGGGATCGTGCCGATCGTGGTATTTCCGGCCCGGATCGGCAGCGGTTCCAGCGACTCGCCCGGCGTGAACGACCCGTGGTATTCCATCCCGGACTGCTGCTCGTAAATTTGCTTCAACCATGGAATCGAGTCCACGAACGGAATCGTTTCGCCGAAAATCACCAGATGGTGCTTGCGGTAAGTGGCCAGCGTATCGTCCGGCGACATCACCGCGATGGAATTGTAAGCCCGGCCATTTTCCTTCGGCACCAGATTGTCGCCCGACTTCTCCGCCTCCAGCTCGTTCACTCCGTAAATCAGGGAAAATGGTCCGGCCGTGCGGATTTGGGAAATCGTGTCCTGATTGATTTGCCAGGTCCCCCATGTGCCGTCGTTCGCCCGTAAAATCCGCCCGGTCAGCGCGCATTCCGGCCACATCACCCAGTCCGGCCATTTCTCGGAAAGTTTCCCATCCGGCGTTTTCAGCCGATCCAGCGCCTTCAAGGTCTCATCTTCGTATGCCTGATGGATTTCCAAATCCGTCCACAACACCTGCGCCGCATCCTGGGGGATGTTGTTCTGCACCAGCAGGGTCTTGAGTCGCACGGATTCGGCACGGGATTCGATCGCGATCCGCGCCTTTCCATACCCAAACAGCAAAATCACCGCCAATACCGCGATCCTGAAATCCCAGCGCCCCCGTGGCTTTGCGACCGGAAATCCCGACCACGCCGCCACAAAAACCGCTTGAAAAAACACCAGCAAACCCGAAAGCCCGATCACCCCCAGCAAATCCGCGCCCTGCGCCATCATCGGCATTTCATGGAGCGCCACCCCCAACCCATTCCAACCGAACCCCGTAAACATCCACCCCCGCAGCCATTCCAGCCCCGCCCACACCGCCCCAAGGCAAAACGCCACCCGCAGGCTCCCCCAAGGTCCGCCGTTTTCCCGCATTTTCCCCAGCGTCGCGGCAAACGCCCCGAACACTCCCCAGTAAATCGCCAGATAAAGCGGCAACAACACCGCCCCCAGCCACGAAACCGTCGAAATCCAGTTGAACTGGATCAAACAACTCACCGCCCCCGCCAAATAGCCGATCCCAAATCCTTTCCAACCGGCTCGTTTTCCCTCCACCGTGCTCAACGCCCATAACAACGGCATCATCGCCACCCAGATCAGCCCCGAAAAACCAAACGGCGGAAACGCCCCCGCCACCAGCAATCCACTGAGCACCGCCGCCGCGATTTTCATCCAAAATTTCCGCATGCGCCGAGCATCACCGGGCAATCGCATCCGGTCCACTCACTTCTCACCAACGACTCATCATTCGCCAACCAGCCCGCGAAATGCGGCTTCGGTCCGCCATTTTTCTTCACAACTCTTTATTTTTTCGTCTCTTGCGCCTTTTTGCGGCTGAAAAACATCTTCCCGATTGAAATGCGGCTGGCCGTCCCGAACCCGTCCCGCAAATTACAATTGGAATAATTCTTGATATTGATGCCCACAACCCTACGTTGCCGCCGCGATGGTCAGCCCCACCCCCGAAATCCCAGCCGAAATCGAGATCCCCGATGAGATCTCGGGCTTGCGAATGACGCGCCAGCGCCAGGAAGTTTACCGCACGCTGATGCAGCAGCGGAACCACCCGACCGCCAACGACGTCTTCATGCGGGTGAAAGACCGCCTGCCGAATATCTCGCTCGCCACGGTTTACAACTGCCTCGAAGCCCTCGTGCAGCACGGCATCATCCGTCAGGTGAATTTCGAGCGCGAATCCTCCCGCTACTGCCCGAACCTCGGCGAGCACGGCCATTTCCACGACCAGGTCACCGGCGTGATCCATGACGTGGACTTCAAACCCGGAGCCAGCCTCGCCGACCTCCTCGACCTCCCGCCCGGTGCCGTCATCGAGGATGTGGAAATCACCCTCCGCGGCAAACTCGCCACTCCTTAATCTCCAATCTCAAATCTCCAATCTCAAATCTCCGATCCTCAACATGAGCCTGCACATCCAAGACCTCCACGCCACTCTCGAAGACGGCACCGAAAT
>CAYXZE010000342.1:0-3315 GCA_964469395.1 uncultured Luteolibacter sp. | reverse complement strand
ACCGAAGCTCCCGATGCCAAGGGGATTCCTAATAATTTGTCTGTCACCTTGTAGAACCCATGAAGTCCTCTGGACAAGTGGCGGCGGCCCCTTCTAAAAATCTCCGCACTTGAAACGGTTTTTCCAATCTGAAGCGGGCGCGGCGATCGGGTGGGTCGCGGCGGCACTGGTGCTGGCGGCGGTGATCGCCCCATGGCTTTATCAGGCGGGAATGGCGCTGGCGCATGCGACAACCGCCAGGGACCTGCCTGCCATTTTGGAATGGCTGGGCGGGGCATGCGGCCGAGCGGACTTCGGGCGATATTTCAGCCGGGCACTGGCGTTGTCCGCCGTGGCCTTGCTGCCGCTGCTATTCTGGAGAATCCGGCGGGTGCGGCCGATGAATGGCTCGGCAACGGAGCCGTGCGCCCGGCTACCGTGGCGGACCGCTCTGATCCAGGTCGGAACGGGCTGCCTGATCGCGGGCGGCTTGTTGTGGGCGGCAGGGATGACGCTGGAGGCGCTCGGAGCCTTCATGCCGAGAGCAAATCCACCGGCACTCGGGAAAATCCCGGGGAAAATCCTCATTCCCGCAGTGGCGGCACCGCTGGTGGAGGAGTGGCTGATCCGCGGATTATTGTTGGGCCTGTGGCTCAAGTGTGCGCGACCGCTCACCGCTTGCATCGGGACCTCCCTGTTTTTCGCCTTCGTCCATTTTTTGAATCCGCCGGACGATTCGGTCATCGCGAACCCGGCGGCACCGCTCGCGGGATTCGAGCTGTTGGGGAAAATCCTGCTTCATTTCACGGATCCGCGATTTTTCGTCACCGATTTCGCCGTGTTATTCGGCATCGGCATGGTTCTCGCGGGGGCGCGGATGCGGACGGGGGCGCTGTGGTTTTCCATCGGCCTGCATGCGGGGTGGATCATCGCGTTCAAGGGTTTCAACCTGCTGCACCGACCGGTTTCCGGCCACCCCCTCCGCCCGTGGATGGTGGGTGAATCGTTGCGATCCGGACTTTTCCCGCTGCTGGCGCTGGGGCTCACCGCAGTCGTCTGCCACTTCGTGCTGAAGTGCTTCGAGCGGCGGCGCGAGGTCGCTCAACCGCGCATCACGGTGACGACGTAAATTTCCCGGAAACCGGCGCGGCGCAGGATTTTCGCGCATTCGTCCACGGTCGAGCCGGTGGTTAGAACGTCGTCCACGAGCACCGCGCCTGCCGGAGCCGCCGCAATCCGCCGCCGCCCAGCAGCGGTGATGGCGAAGGCTCCGCGCAAGTTCTCCAAACGCTGGGAACGAGTGAGCGCGGTCTGATGGCCGGTGGCGCGGGTGCGTTTCAGGGCGTCGAGCACGGGCAATCCGGTGTGGCGGGAAAGCTCCCGCGAGATTTCCCCGGCTTGATTGAAATGCCGGTGCTGGAAGCGCTTGCGGTGCAGCGGCACGGGAACCAACGGCCAGTTTCCCGCGAGCGCCGGAGCGAGCCGGGGATCGGCGAACGCATCGGACGCCAACCGCCCGAGCTCCTTGGCCAAATGCAGCTCGCGGTTGTATTTCAAGCGGTGAATCATATCCAGGGTCCGGTCGTCGCGGATCATCGCGGGCCGGGCAAAGGCAAAGGAAAATTTCAACCGGCTGCAATTCGGACAGGCAAAAGGGCCGCTGATTTGCCCGGGAAAGCCCTCGCCGCAGGAATTGCAAAACGGCTCCGCGAGTCGGGGCAAATCCGCATCGCAGGGGCCGCACAGCGCCCGGCCATCCGCGAGACCGGTTCCGCACACCACGCACGCCGACGGATAAAGCAGATCAAGCGAGCGGGACAACCATTTCCGCCAGCCGGAGATTTCAGGTCTTGGCATCATTCGGGCGGGTGAAAAAATGGACCCGCACTCCGGCGAGAAGGATGCCGGCGAGCGGGATGAGACCTTGTTTCAATGACGTGCCGGAAAGCCCCACACAACGGGGAAACCCACGCGCCCGGCCACACCGATGCCGCGGCGTAGAAGCCCAATTTCAGAACATCACCGGAGGCATTGCCGCGCATCGGGCGCATCCTGACAGCTCGTTAGACAAATGAAAGCTCCGGAATCCGTGAAATTGCCTTGGTGCGGATTCCACCCCGCTTCTAGGCTCCGCCATGCTCAGCATCGAACCGATCGGAAACATCCGCAGCCAATGGGGCGAAGGCCCGGTGTGGTGGCGCGACGCGCTTTACTACGTCGATATCGAGGGCCACCGCGTCCATCGCTTCGATCCCGCTTCCGGCAGCGAAAAATCCTGGGACGTCGGCCAGCGCGTCGGCACCGTCGTCCCGCGGGAAAGTGGCGGACTCGTCATCGCGGGCGATCACGGACTGTTTTTCCTCGATGAGGAAACCGGCCATCTCAACGCCATCGCCGATCCCGAACCGGACCAGCCGGACAACCGTTTCAACGACGGCAAATGCTCGCCCGACGGCCGTTTCTTCGCCGGCACCATCAGCCTCGTGAAAAAAACCGGCGACGCCCGCCTCTACCGGCTCGACCCGGATTTATCGCTCCACGAAGCCTTCGGCCCGGTCACCAATTCCAACGGCATCGTCTGGTCCGGCGATGGCAGGACCGTGTTTTACATCGACACCCCGCGCAAGGAAGTCCTCGCGTTCGATTATGAAGACGGCCACCTGCACAACCTGCGCGGCGTGGTTTCCACCGCGCATCTGGACTCCTCGCCCGACGGCATGACCATCGATGCGGATGACCATCTATGGATCGCCTTCTGCCATGGCGCGTGCGTCGTTTGCTTCGACCCCGCAACCGGCGCGGAGCTGCGGCGCGTCGAACTCCCCTGCCTCGAAACCACCGCCTGCGCCTTCGGCGGCCCGGACCTGGCCGATCTCTACGTCACCACCGGCGTCCACAAATCCGTGGTGGAGGAAAACGCCGGACGCTTGTTCGTCATCCGCGGACTGGGAGTGAAAGGCGTGGCGGCGAATGGATTCGCGGGATGATCATCCGCCTGCGTTTTTCAAGCCGCATGCGGTGTGACTTCACGGCTTATTCTCTCTCCGTTCTCGCGCTCCGCCCGCATGAGTTCGAAATCCAACTGGAGTCTCAGCCAGAAGCCAGGAGAGGTTCCGAAGTAGCGGCTCAGGCGCAGATCGTATTCCGGCGTGCAGCGGCGGCGGCTCTTTTTCATGTCCGTCAGATGGGGCGAGGGAATCCCCGTCATCCGCGAGACCTCTGCTTGCGAGACGTCCCATTCGTCCAAGGTTTCGCGGAGCGTTTCCGCGAAAAAATTCATCAGCGGGATCAGTCCGGTGGTTCGTTTCATGGCCATCAATGGTAGTCGGTGATTTT
>CAYXZE010000341.1:0-3331 GCA_964469395.1 uncultured Luteolibacter sp. | reverse complement strand
AACGTGCCGACCGGCAGCACCTGTTGGAACTGCCACCAGCACGTCCAGCGTGACAGCCCGAAGCTCGCTCCGCTGCACCGGTCGATGGACGCGAGCTATCCCGGTTACGACGGCAAGCCGATCGAGTGGGTGCGGGTCCACAAGGCTCCCGATTACGTCTATTTCAACCACTCCGCGCACGTCAACCGGGGGATTTCCTGCCAGAGCTGCCACGGCGACGTGAACAAGATGGAGGTCGTTTATCAGGCCGAGTCGCACTCGATGGGCTGGTGCCTCGACTGCCACCGCGCGCCGGAGAAGAACCTCCGTCCGCTGGAAGAAGTGTTCAACTTCAGCTACGACGCGGAAGCCTACATTTCCAACAACCCGCAGCTCGGCGTGAAGACGACCGAGGATCTGGGACTCAAGCTGAAAGAGCAATTCAAGGTCAACCCGAAGACGACCTGTGCGACCTGCCACCATTGATCCGCCCGCCCGTTTTTCCAATTTCCACAATTTCCGCAGTCTAACATGAGCAAGCGCATTTGGCATCATCCTGAAATTCCCGCCGGCGAAACCACCGTCGCCTGGCGCAGTGCGGGTCAGTTGGAAGACAGCGCCGAGTTCCGTCAGTGGATGGACCGCGAATTTCCCCAGGGTGCCTCCGAGCTCGCGAGTCCCGAGGCGGATGAGACTTCCCGCCGTTCGTTCCTGAAACTGATGGGCGCTTCCACCGCGCTGGCCGGTTTCGGCATGGCCGCCTGCCGCCGCCCGGAAAGCTACATCGTCCCTTACACCAAGGCTCCCGAGTGGGTGATCCCGGGCAAGGCGACTTACTACGCCTCCGCGATGCCGCGCTCCGGTGGCGCCACGCCGCTGGTGGTGACGACCTTCGAAGGTCGTCCGACTCGCGTCGCTCCTAACAATCTCCATCCCGATGCCGACGGCACCGACGCGTTCGCGCAGGCTTCCGTGCTCGATCTCTACTCGCCGTCGCGCTCGAAGAAGATCCTGAAAGCCGGGAACCCTGCCTCGCGCGCCGAGCTCGATGCCGCCATCGCGGCACTCGCCGCCGACAAGTCCGCGAAGGTGGGCTTCCTGTTCGGTGCGGACGACAGCCCGACCCGCGCCCGTCTGACCAAGGAGCTGGCCGGGAAATTCTCCGCCGCGAAATTCTATCAATACGAAGCGCTGACTGGCGAGGCCTCTTCCAAAGCTCTCGGCGACGGCGTGAAGCTGGTGGCTGATTTCTCGAAAGCCGACCGCATCCTTTCGCTCGACTGCGACTTCGCGGAAACCGATTCGCAAGGTCCGGTGGCCGCGTTTTTCGACCGCCGCAAGCCGGAAGGAAAAAACTACGACGCCAAGCCGGACGCGTCGAAAATGAACCGCCTCTACATGGTGGAAGCCGCGTTCAGCCTCACCGGCGGCATGGCGGACCACCGCCTGCGCGTTTCACCGAGCCAGGTCAATGCCGTGGCGGCCCAGATCGCCCGCGGTCTCGGTGTGAAGGCCGGAGTCGCGCAGGTTTCACCCGAGCTGACCGATTCCAAGCACGTCGAGTGGGTCAACGCTCTCGTCAAGGATCTCAAACAAAGCGCCGGCAAGTCCCTCGTGGTCGCCGGTTCCCGCCAGTCGCTTTCGCTGCACCTGCTGGCCCACGCGATGAATGTCGAGCTCGGCAACATCGGCGAGGGCAAGCCGCTCGTTGCACTCCAAACGGAAACCGCAGGTCTCGGCACGCTGACCGCACTCAAGGAGGACATTGATTCCGGCGAGATCGACACCCTGGTCCTGCTCACTCCGGCCAACCCGATTTACGACGCGCCGGCCGATCTCAAATTTGCCGATTCGTTCAAGAAGCTGAAAAACAGCATTCATCTCGGCATGCGCACCGACGCGACCGCGCATGTCGCCGGTTGGCACGTTCCCGCCGCCCATTATCTGGAATCCTGGGCCGACGCCCGCAGCTCGCGCGGCACCTACACCGTGGTGCAGCCGATGATCCTGCCGCTCTATCCGGATTGCGTTTCCGAACTCGAACTGCTGCTCGCGCTGCTATCCGATGACGGCAAGCTGCTCAGCGGGGAAGGGGAGAAAGGCGCGCCGTCGCCCGCTTACACCGCGCTCCGCGCGACCTTCGCCACCCTCGCTGGAAAAGATGACGCCGCCTGGAAAAAGCTCCTTCGCGATGGTTTCCTCGCAGGTTCGTCCTATGAGGCGGTCAACCCCGCATCGCGCGGCGACATGTCCGCGCCGCTCGTCGCCACCCCGCCGACCAAGGATTCGCTTGAAGTGATTTTCGCGACGGACTCCTCGGTTTACGACGGTCGCTGGATTGACAACGGCTGGCTGCAGGAAGCTCCCGATCCGATTTCCAAAATCACCTGGGACAACGCCGCGCTCATCGCGCCGAAAACCGCCAAGGAACTCGGCATTTACGACGAGATCGTTGCTCCCGAGCCGATCAGCTCGATGATTGGCATCGATGGCGTGGCGGAGAACAAGTTCGCCAAGGTCGGTCCGGATGGTGAAGGTGAAAACCGCAAACAGCCGGTCATCAAGATCGAGGTGAACGGCCAATCGCTGGAAATTCCGGTGCTCATCTCCTTCGGCCAGGCCGAAAACACCATCGTCATTCCGCTCGGTTACGGCCAAGGCTTCAACAAGCATGACGAGCTGAAACGCGATACGAAAAACGAGTTGCACGTCGGCCGGGTTGGCGTGAACACCGGCTTCAACGCCTATCCGCTGCGCACGGCATCCACTTCCTATTTCGCCACCGGCGCCAAGGTTTCCTCGACCGGCAAGCGTTACTCGGTCGCCCTCACGCAGGAGCACAGCGCCATGTATGGCCGCGCGCTCGCCCGTGAGGTTTCCACCCAGACGGACAAGGAGAAAGGCACTTTCGCCGCCCAGCTCGCGAACGTCGCCAAACAGGGCAACGACTCGCACGCGCCTGAAAATATTTCGCTCTACAAGCCGGTTGGTTCGTCTGCATTCCACGGTGACAAGAACGGCAAGGCGGTGCCTCACCTCAGCGACACGCTCCATCAGTGGGGCATGTCCATCGACCTCTCATCCTGCACGGGTTGCAATTCCTGTCTCATTGCCTGCCAGGCGGAAAACAACATTCCGATCGTCGGCAAGACACAGGTCGCCATGGGCCGTGAAATGCACTGGATCCGCATGGACCGTTATTTCGCAACCCAGGAAACCTACAAAGACAAAGACGGCAAGCTTCAGGACACCCCGGAATGGGTGCGCGACAATCCGGCGCTCGTGCCGCAGCCGGTCGCCTGCGTCCAGTGCGAGTCCGCTCCCTGCGAAACGGTCTGTCCGGTGAACGCCA
>CAYXZE010000340.1:1792-3336 GCA_964469395.1 uncultured Luteolibacter sp. | reverse complement strand
TGACCCATCGCCAGGCGTTCGGCAAGCCAGTCGTTGCCAACCAACACCGGATTTGTTCGCTTTGAAAAAGCGCCCTACAAGCTCCTCCGGCCCTGCATGGCCCGGAGCAGGGTGAGCTCGTCGGCATGTTCGAGGCCGCCGCCGGCGGGCAGTCCCTGGGCGATGCGGGTGAGCCGGCAGTTCCGGCCGCGCAGCAATTCCGCGAGGTAATTCGCGGTCGCCTCGCCCTCCACATCCGAGCCGAGCGCGAGGATGACCTCGATTTCCCCTTCCGCCGCCTCGATCCGGCGGATGAGCGGCGGGATCCGCAAATCGTCCGGAGACACCCGGTCGAGCGGAGACAATTTCCCGCCGAGGCAATGGTAGCGGCCGCGGAATGCCCCGGAGCGTTCGAGCGGCAGGACATCGGTCGCCTGCTCGACGACGCAGAGGATGCGGTCGTCTCGCGCGGGATCTTCGCAGACTTCGCAACCGGCCGCGGTGGCGAAAAATCCGCAGGCCGGGCACGGGAGGATTTGTTCCTTCGCGACTAACAGCGCCTCGGCCAGCTCGGCGGCGTTCGCCTTCGGGCTTTGCAGCAGCCACACCGCGATGCGCTCGGCACTGCGCGGGCCGATGCCGGGCAGGCGTTTGAATTCGGCCACCAGCGCCTTGACGGGTTCCGGGAAATCAGCGCGTTTCATGAGTTTCGTTAGATGGGGCGGCGTCGCACGGCATCCGGTGGTTTCCGGCATAAACCAGCGCGCACAGCCCGGACCACAGCGTGGCGATGAGCGGCGCGGCGATTTCCGGCGCGTAGGCGGCAAGCCCGAGCACCGGGGCCCAGCCCGCCACCACCAGCACCGCGGTGATCCACAACATGACGCGCCGCCAGGTGCCGGGGACGTTCAAGATGGAAAAGGCCAGGCCGAAGGCAAACAGCACTGCCGCCAGCCACAGCACCCATGCTGGCAGGGCATTGGGAAAGACCATCCACTTGCCTTGCGAGACGGTGTTGGAAATCATCCGGTTTACTTGCTCCAAGATGCCGAGCGCGCCGAGGCCGCCGACCAGTAGTGCGGACAACAAGCCGATGGCGGCGGCGGGCAACGGCACGTGGCCGGCGGGAAGGGGTGGTGATTCGTTGCTCAAAATCTTTTTTTTCTCAGGAAACTTTCCTCATACGGCGGCTCGGCGGCCACCGCGCGCTCGACCATCAACACCGGCTGGATGACTCCCTCCTCGATGGGAAAGCGCATGGTGCCCGCGACTTTCACCCAGCCGTTTTCCGGAAATACCGGCGGCGTCTTGCCGAACTCGAGGATGATCGGGATCGCCCGGCTGTCCGCCGCGCAGCAGGTGATGAAGAGCCGGTAAAGGCGCTTGCGCGAGCCGTTCGGGTTGCTGGCTTTTTCATCCATCCAGCGGCCTTCGGTTTCCACCTTGAGGCCGTCGATCAAGCCCTGCATTTCGCGGTCTCCGGTGGAGAAAAATAATTCCATCAGGCTGAATTCCAGAAATCCGTCCTCGCTCTTGCGGTGGCTTTTTTCGATTTGCTCGCGGGT
>CAYXZE010000340.1:0-1692 GCA_964469395.1 uncultured Luteolibacter sp. | reverse complement strand
CCCAGGCCGCCGATGAACAGGAGCGGGCGGAAATCCGGCGCGAGGTATTTGTTGATGCGTCCGCTGCCGTAAAAATAAAGCGCCACCGCGCTCCAGACGAGCACGGCGAGCGAGGCCAGGATGCGGCGGGTTTGCGGTTTCATTTCGCGGTGAAAATGAATTGTTGCCAGAAAATCGAGGCCGCGCCGATCGCGAGGAACAGCCCGATGGCGAGCAGGACGATGAAGCGTTTTTTCAAAACCGTCTGATAGAGGAAAAGCAGTTTCACATCCATCATCGGGCCGTAAGTGAGGAAGGCCAGCTTCGCGCCCCAGGAAAACTTGTCCAGCGTCGCCGCGATGAAGGCGTCCGAGGTGCTGCACAGACTCAGCACGAACGCCAGCGTCATCAGCGCCGCGGGGGCTCCGACCGGATTTTTCGCCAGACTGTCGAGCCATTGCGCGCCGGGAGCGATGCCGGTGTTGAACAGCGCGGTGATGGAAACGCCGATGGCGAAATAGACCGCGACATCCACGAAGTCCTTCTGCGCCGAGCGCAACGCCGCGACCAGGCGGTTTCCTCCGGCGGGTTCGTCGTGGTCGTGGCCGCAGCACGCGTGATCGTGGCCGCAATCCGCGTGATCGTGCGCCGAGCTGGGACTCGGCGCTCCCGGGGGGGCGTCCTTTTTTAGATCGTCCACCAGTTTCGCCCTCAGCACGCGGGCCAGCGGGATTTTTGAAACGATCATGCCCACCGCCACCGCGATCAGGAATCCCAGCAGCAGCCGCGAGCTTGTCATCATCGCCGCGCCCTGCCCCTCGAAGGCCTTCCAGGTGCTCAACGCGGTGATCGGGTTCACGATCGGCGCGGCCAGCATGTAAGTCAGCGCGCAGGATACGGGCAGGCCCTTTTTCACCAGCCGCCGGATCACCGGCACCACCGCGCACTCGCACACGGGAAACACCGCGCCTAACAACCCCGCCGCCAGCACCGCGAGGAATTTGTTCTTCGGCAGGAACCGGTCCATCATCCCCGCAGGCAGATAAACGTCGATGAAGCCGCTGATCAGGGTGCCCAGCAAAATGAAGGGAATCCCTTCGAAAAGGATGCTCAGGAACGCGAGCGCAAAGTCCTGCTGGGAATCGGGCGACATCCCCGCCAGCAAACCCCGCCCGGAGCGGCCTGTCAACCGGTGGCCATCCTTGGAGTGCGGCGGCAAAGCGCAGCGACGACGCCGCTTTGGATGAAACGGTTTCACAGGCACTGTCACCGCACTCCAAGGTTGACCCGCGCGACAAACTTCCTACGTTCCTCCCGTGAACACGCTCCTCAACGGAAACCTGCCGCGCCCCCTTCTTCTAGGGTTGGCCGCCCGTTGACCCATTCTTTTCTTCACTTACGTTCACCGGCCCGCCCATCTTGAGGCGCAGCCATTTTCCATTTCCCACTTTCCCTTTTTTAAAATGCACCCGACTTCTCTCGCGAAATACCGGCCATTCCCGCCGGTTTCCCTGCCCGACCGCACCTGGCCGGACCAAACGCTGACCCACGCGCCGGAATGGTGTTCCGTCGATCTCCGCGACGGCAACCAAGCCCTGCCGCAACCGATGTCCATCGAGGAAAAAATCGAGTTTTTCGACCTGCTCGTGCGTGTCGGCTTCAAGCAGATCGAGGTCGGCTTTCCCTCCGCCGCGGACACGGAGTTCAATTTCC
>CAYXZE010000339.1:0-3350 GCA_964469395.1 uncultured Luteolibacter sp. | reverse complement strand
CAGACCGGCGCATGGATCACCCGCACCACCCGCATCCACGCCCCTCAGGACAACAACACCTGGTCCACCAGGTTCTACCTCGGCGATCCCAAGGAAAATATCACCCTCACCCCCTACCGCGAAATCTCCATCACCCGCACGGCCAACCCTGGCGGCACCGAAACCACCCGCGAAGTGACCAAGGACCGCGACACTTCCGGCACCCTCGTCATCACCTCCGACCTCACCCGCACCTACGCCTTCTACAAACACGGTGAACCGGTGATCCTCGCCGAAACCCGCCACACCGGCACCGGCTCCGAACTCACCACCGGCTGGACCTACTATCACGACTCCGCCGATCAGGCCTCCTTCAACAAGCCCGCCACCATCCGCCGTTCCGATGGCGGTTGGGAAAACATCACCTATCTCGGCAACCCGATCACCGGCACCCTCGTCACCAAAACCGTCAGCGGCTGGCTCGACAACCCCGCCCCCGCCATCGGCACCGCCCCGGATGAAAACGCCAACCGCGTCGTCATCGAATTCGAAGCCAAAAACGAAACCGGCACCATCGGCCGCGAGGAAAAAATCCAGGGCGTCACCGTTTCCCGAACCTGGGGCAACCGCTACAAATCCAAATCCGGCGAAACCGTCGAAAAAAACCACGAACAACGCGGTTCCGCCACCCTCACCACCATCCGCACCCGCTATCCCGACGACACCTCCGTTTCCGTCGTCGAACGCGGACGCCTCAAATCCATCCAGCACCCCGACGGCACCGTCACCCTCCACCGCCACGCCACGCAGGGCGAAAACCGCGTCGAAACCATCGAAACCGGCGTTGGCGACCTTTCCTCCGTCACCGACGGCACCCGCACCGTCTCCACCTACACTAAGGACGATGTCCTCATCAAACAAGTCACCAGCGACATCGCCTCCGGCGTCGAACTTTCCGCCAGACAAGCCATCGCCTTCGATTCCAACGACCACCCCAGCCGCTGGGCCTACGACCACAACCTCGACGACTACAGCGAGACTCTCAACGGCTGCTGCGGCATCGACTCCACCCGCAGCCGCGATGGCGTCCTGACCACCTACACCCGCGACGGCCTCAAACGCCCTAAAACCGCGATCAGCCAAGGCATAACTCTCACCTACACCTACGGCAGCAAGAACATCGGCGGCACCCTCTTCCCCACCGAGAACATCACCGCTACTGCCGACGGCCTCACCCTCGACCAAGGCACCACCGTCCTTGACCACGCCGGAAACGTCATCCAACAAATCACCCCCGACCTCGACGGCGACGGCAACCCGGAAATCACCACCACCACCCGCGACTTCGCCACCCGCACCACCACCACTCTCAACCCCGACGGCGGAGACATCGTCTCCATCCGCCACGCCGACGGCCAAAGCAAATCCACCACCGGCACCGCCGTCCCGGACTCCAGCCAAACCATCACCGTCGGCACCGACCTCGACGGCATTCCCGGAGCCGTCCGGAAAACCACCACCATCCACCCGTCCTATACCGCCGCAGGCGACCAGATCACCTCCACCTATCAGGCCATCGGCGGGCTGACGCTGGCCACCCGGCTCAACGGCGTCACCACCGCCATCCACGGCTACGATGAGTTTGCCCGCCTCATCCTCACCACCGATGGCGACGGCGTGAAACAGCACACCGCCTACAACGCCAAAGGCGAAGTCTACCGCAGCGCCACCTCCCGCGACGGCAACGACACCATCGACCCCGGCACCGACACCGTCAGCGATACCCTGACAGACATCACCACCGTCGAAGGCTTCGGTCCCGCGATCCGCACCCGCCAGCTCGTCTGGCTCACGGACACCGAGAGCCGCACCCTGAGCACCACCCTGCAATCCCCCGACGGCACAAAATCCTCCACCACCCCGCTCGGCACTGCCAACCCGTCCGTCTCCATCCGCGCCTCCCACCCCGACCGCGCCGACGGCGCATGGACCGATACCACCGTCAAACCCGACGGCACCAAACAAATCACCGAATACAGCAATTGGCTCGCCGTCTCCACCTCTTCCCTGAACACTGAAAACTCGGCACTCGAAGCTTCCACCACCGCCTACGATGCCCTGCGCCGCCCGATCACCCGCACTCACTCCCGCACCGGCCCCGTCACCACCCATTACGCCCCGAACGGCCAGGTGGACCACATCGACGACCACGGACGCATCACCCGCTTCAAATACGACAAGATGGGCAACCGCGTCGAAACCACCCTGCCCAACAACACCAAAACCTACACCGTTTACAGCGACAGCGGCCAGCCGATCATTTCATGGGGTTCCCAGACCTTCCCCACCTACCACACCCACGACGAACAGGGACGCCCCCTGACCCTCCGCACCAAACCCGACCTCACCGAAGCGGGCGTCCCCACCGATGCCGGAGGTTCCCTGACCACCTGGCTTTACTATCCCAACGGTCGGCTCAAACAAAAACTCGACGCCGCCGACAAGGGAGCGATCCACACCTACACCCCAGGTGGCCGCCGCCACACCCTCGAATGGGCGCGTGGCGTGCTCATCACCTACGGCTACAACACTGCCGGTGAGCATGTCACCACCGCCTACAGCGACACCACCCCGGACGCCACCCAATCCTTCGACCTTCTCGGTCGCCTGCTCACACAGTCCAACGGCCTCGCCACTTCGGTCTTCGCCTACGATCCCGCGACCCTCGCGTTGGACACCGAAACCGTCGCCCTCGATCTCAACCTCGACGGTACCCCGGAGCTGACCCGCGTCCTTGATCGCTCCCGCGACAATCTGGACCGCCCAACCGGCTTCCAGCTAAAAGACGGCACCACCATCGAGAACCAAGCCGCATACGGCTACAGTCCCACCGATGGCCGTCTCCAAACCGTGGCTGACGCTTCCAGCGGCAGCTTCCAATACAGCTACGTTCCGAACTCCAACCTGATCGAAAGCGTCACAGGCCCCATCCACACCGTCATCAACACCTGGGAATCCACCCGCGATGTCCTCGCCACCAAGCAGAACAAGGTCGGCACCACCGTCATTTCACAATTTGACTACACCGTAAACGCCATCGGCCAGCGGACTGGGGTGAACACCAGCGGCACCGCCTTTCCGGCAACTCCCGGCTGGGCATGGGCCTACGATCCCCTCGGCCAGCTCACCAGTGCAGATCACAGCACGGACAACACCTTCGACCGCGCCTATCAATACGACGCCATCGCCAACCGTCAGCGGGCCGTGGCGGGCACCTTGGACATCAATGACGCCAGTGCCATCACCTACACCCCCAACGCCCTGAACCAGTATTCTTCCATCAACCATCAACAATCCACCATCAACCCCAC
>CAYXZE010000338.1:0-3356 GCA_964469395.1 uncultured Luteolibacter sp. | reverse complement strand
CGAGTTCGACGACGCGGCGGAGCTGCATTTCGCCCCATTGGCCGCGGCCGGTGGGCTGGCGGAGGGCTTTGACGAGCGAGGCGGTTTCGCGCTGGAGCCCGAGCTGGCCCTCGCCGAGGGCGCGGACTTGTTCGCGGAGTTCGGAGTAGGCGCCTTCGCGGGATTTTTCGATTTCACCGATGCGGAGTTCGAATTTCCCGAGGGATTCGGCGACCGGGGTGATGAGCGTCTCGATGGCGATCTTGCGTTTTTCGATTTCGCCTTTGGCTTCCTCGGTCTGGGTGGCGAGGGAGGATTTGGCGAGTTGGAGAAATTGCTCGGAGGAGGATTTGAGGGCGTCGGCGGAGAGGGCCTTGAAGGTGTCGGAAAGTTTGATTTCGGCGCGTTCGAGGAGGGCTTGTTTTTCGGCGGCGGCGCGGAGTTCGCTATCGAGGCGGGAGCGGAGTTCGGTGAGTTGGTTGCGGAAGGTCTGGGCTTCCTGCTCGTTGCGCTGGGCTTCGTCGGTGGCGTGGGCGAGGCGGGTTTCGATTTCCGCGGCGCGGCGTTCCTCGGCTTTCAAGCGCTCGGCGGCGGCGGCGATTTTTCCGGAAGCGACGAGACGGGTGAGGAGCCAGCCGATGAAAAGTCCCAGAATGGCGGCGATGATTGCGGGGAGGTGGGGTGCGAGTTCTGGTGGAATCATGGATTTGTCCTTGCGGGTGGCTGGTGGCTCGGTTTCGTATCTGGGCGCTGAGTTCGTGCGTCGTATCGAACGGACCGGCGATACGCAAACCAAACTCCTCACTCCCATGGCACACACACTTCCCGAACTCGGTTACGCTTATGACGCGCTCGAACCTTTGATCGACGCCCGCACGATGGAAATCCACCACTCGAAGCATCATCAGGCATACATCACCAATCTCAACAACGCCCTCGCCGGCAAGCCGGAGCTTGAAAGCAAGACGCTCTGCGAACTCATCGGCGATCTCGCCTCCGTGCCGGAAGACATCCGCACGGCGGTCCGCAACAACGGCGGCGGTCACGCGAACCACGGCTTTTTCTGGAAAGTCATCGCTCCCGGCGGTGCCAAGGCTCCTTCCGGCGACCTCGCCGCCGCCATCGACAAAGCCTTCGGCTCGTTCGACGCGTTCAAGGAAGCTTTCGCCAAGGCAGGTGCCACCCGCTTCGGTTCCGGCTGGGCGTGGCTTTGCAAAAAGGCGGACGGCTCGCTCGCCGTTTGCTCCACCGCGAATCAGGATTGCCCGTGCATGGGCGCGGCGATCGCCGGTTGCGACGGCAAGCCGATCCTCGGACTCGATGTCTGGGAGCACGCCTACTACCTGAACTATCAGAACCGCCGCCCGGATTACATCAACGCCTTCTGGAATCTGGTGAACTGGGACGTGGTCGCGGCGAATTTCGCGGCCTGATATTTCTGGAATTTGAAATGACGCGTCCGTCCCGAATGGGGCGGGCGCGTTTTTTGTTTTTCCCCAATGGCCAGAATCGGTGTTAAGTGGATCCCGTGAAATCACCCGAATGCCCGAAACTGCCGCAGGTCGGCCCGGAACAGATCACCGAGAAGGAGGTCATTGAGCAGGAAATCTTCGAACTGGAGACGCCGGACCAGACCTTGCTCTCCGGGCCGAGGTCGCGGTTCAGCGATCTGGGCACGATTTTCCGCGTGGCGAAGGATCTGCTGATGGGCTTCCGGGCGCTGCATTTCGCGGGGCCCTGCGTGACGATTTTCGGCTCGGCGAGGACCAAGCGCGGCATGGGCTACTATGAAATGGCGCGGAAAATGGGCGAGGCTTGCGCGAAGCTCGGCTTCACCGTGATCACCGGCGGCGGTCCCGGCATCATGCAGGCGGCGAATCAGGGGGCTTTCGAGGCGGGTGGCCGGTCGCTGGGGGTGAATATCGAGCTGCCCTTCGAGCAACAGCTCAATCCTTACGTGCATCGCTCGGTGACGATGCGTTACTTTTTCACCCGCAAGGTGGTGTTGGTGAAATACTCGTATGCGTTCATCGTGATGCCCGGCGGGGCGGGGACGCTGGATGAAATGTTCGAGACGATGACGCTCATCCAGACGGGCAAGTTGAAGGTTTTTCCGATCATTCTGATGGGCAAGGACTACTGGAAGCCGCTGATGGATTTCGTCTATCGCATGGCGGAGGAGGGGACGATCAGCCCGGATGATCCGGATCTCATTTTCTTCACGGACGATGTCGAGGACGCGATTTCCCATCTGCAAAGACACGCGGTCCGGCAATACGGGCTGCGCCGCAAACAGGTGCCGGAGGCGATCGGTTTGTTAGGCGAGAAGCCGCCGGTCGGTTGAATCCAGTCCAAGGCGCATCACGCTTTCGGCAGGAAGAACCCGCGTTGCCTCTCCGAAATCGGCAGGCCGAGTTTTTCCATCACGGCGAGCATGTCCTCCCATAGCTGGCGTTTGATTTGATTTCCGCCGGTGGTTTGGAGGAGGTGGCTGGGATGGTAGGAAACGCGCACCGGCGTGCCTTCGAAGTCGTGCCAGGCTTCCCGCATCGAGGCCACGGTGTCGTCGATCCCGAGCAATCCCGCCGCGGCCGTTTCGCCGAGGGCGATGATGCACTGCGGTTTCACGATGCCGATTTCCGCGCGGATGAACGGCAGGCAGGCGGCCATTTCCCCGGCGGTCGGCTTGCGGTTGTTCGTCGTCTGGCGCGGAGTGGCGGGACGGAATTTGACGATGTAGGAAAGGTAGGTTTCCTCGCGGGAAAGTTCCATCGCCTTGAGGATGCTGTCGAGCTTCAGGCCGGCGTCGCCGACGAAAGGCTTGCGCTCGCGCTCCTCGTGATAGCCGGGAGCCTCGCCGATCAGCATCACGCGGGCTTCGGGATTGCCGCTGGAGAACACCATCGTTTCCCGCAGCGAGCCGAGTGATTTGGCCGGTGTCCAGTTTTCCGCCTGGCGGCGGAGGGAGTCGAGTTGCTCGGCGCGGGTGGTGCCTTCGATGGCGAGTGCCGCGCTGACAACGGCTGGCGCGGATTCGGCGACGGGCATTTCCATTCGCGGGGATTCCGCTTTCGGCGCGGATGGTGCGGGTGGCGCGGTTGCTCCCGTTTTGGTGCGGAAAAACAGCTCGCGCAGTCCCTCGCGCGCGCCCTCATCCAGATGCACGTGGGTCACGCCGCGGGCTTGCTCGGCGGTGAGGAATTCAAGGAGGACATCGACGGGACGAATCACGCGGCGACGCTAGCGACTTGCCGCGCCGGGCGCAACCGCTGGATTTGGGGACTGGGCTGACGCATCTGGATTCTCTTAGCCGCAAAAAGGCGAAAAAATGGCGCAAAAAACCGATTCGATCACTCGATTCAATGCCAAGTCTCGAT
>CAYXZE010000337.1:2817-3357 GCA_964469395.1 uncultured Luteolibacter sp. | reverse complement strand
GCGCGAAGGGCGTGCTGTGGAGCGCGAGAGATTTGCGGGTCGGGATTTGAAACGAAGTATTGCGCGGGATAAGACCTTGCCTCCGCAGGCGTCGCTGGTGATTCTGCCGTCATGAGCCAAGACGTCGTTTCCCTGCTCCAGCAACTCGTCCGCATCCCCTCGGTGAATCCCGACAACGCGCCGGGCACCGAGCAAACCGGGGAGGAAACCCTCGCCGTGTTCCTCTCCGGCTGGCTGGAATCCATCAATGCGGAAGTTTCCCTGGCGGAAATCAAGCCCGGCCGCCCGAATCTGATCGCCCGCTTCGCCCCGCTCGATGGCAGACCGCGAATCCTGCTGGGACCGCACCTCGACACGGTCGGCGTCGGCGGCATGACCATCGAGCCCTTCGGCGGGGAAATCAAAGACGGGAAACTCTGGGGCCGTGGCGCATCCGACACCAAGGGGTCGATGGCAGCGATGTTGTGGGCCCTGCATGAAAACCGGGAAATTCTGGCGGATTTGCCGATCGCGGTCGATTTCGTGGCCTTCATGGGCGAG
>CAYXZE010000337.1:0-2807 GCA_964469395.1 uncultured Luteolibacter sp. | reverse complement strand
GGGGATCGAAGGATTTCGTGAAAAATCATGGCCGTCATTACTGCTTCGCACTGGTCGGCGAGCCGACGTCGATGCAGGTCGTCCATGTGACCAAGGGCTCGCTATGGGCCACTCTCCGCACCACCGGCAAGGCCGCGCACAGCTCGCAACCGGAACGCGGCGAGAACGCCATTCTCAAACTCACCCGCGCGCTCGACCAGCTCGACCACCACCTCGGCGGCCAGCTCGCCACCTTCACCCACCCGGTGCTCGGCCGCTCGACCATGAACGTCGGCATGATCCGCGGCGGCGCGCGACCGAACATCGTCCCGGACCACGCCGAGGCCGAAATCGACATCCGCATCACCCCCGCGCTGGCTGCGGCGGGCGGCGCGCTCAAGCTGCTCACCGAGACCATCGAGTTCCATGATCTGCCGGTGAAAATCGTTCGCGAGCACGAAAACCCGCCGATGGAAACCGAAGCGACCCACCCGATGATCCTGGCCCTGCTGGCCACCGACTCCGCCACGAAGCTGGCCGGCGCGCCGTGGTTCTCCGATGCGGCACACCTCTCTAACGGCGGCATTCCCAGCATCTGCATCGGCCCCGGCTCGATCGATCAGGCGCACACGGTGGATGAATTCATCGAAATTCCCGCGCTCGTGCAGGGCGCGGAATTTTTCTCCGACTTTATCCGCGGTCTGAAACGCTAACCCGCCGGCCGCATGACCTCACTCGAAGGCAAAACCCCGCTCGTCACCGGAGCCTCCAGCGGCAGCGGCCAGCCCCTCTGCGAGCGGCTCGCCGAGGCGGGAGACATCCTCATGCGCGGCGCGGATCAGAAAATGTAACATGTCCCGGCTCCGTTACAGTCTCCGCGCGACCGCGATACTAACAGCATTTCTGCTCGTTTCCTGCATCGACGGCCGCGAGGAAATCTGGCTCAACGCCGACGGCAGCGGCCGGGCGGACATCGAGTATTCCCTGCCCGCCGCCGCGGCGAAATTTCAGGGAGGAGAAACGGGAGTCCGCGCGCTGATCGGCGACTTTTTGAGCAAGACTCCGGCGCTCACCGCAGCGGCCAGCGAAGTCACCACCGTCGGCGACCGCTTGAACATCCGGGTCTCCGGCGCGTTCAAATCCATCTCGGACTTCAAACAAATCCCCGCCAGCAGTCCGCTGGACCAACTCCCCTCCTCCACCACCCACCTGGCGGGCGAGGTGATGGCGAAGCGCGAGGGACTTTCCTTCGCCTTTTCCAGAACCATCTCCGCTGGCAAGGCCCTGCCCGGCGCGCTCTTCATGCCCAAGTCCCAACTTGAAGGGCGGAATCTAACTTACATCGTCCATTTGCCGAAAGCCGCCACCGAATCCAACGCCACCCGCGTGGGAAATGACGGCCGGACGCTGATTTGGGAGTTCCCGTTGGCGCAAGCACTCCGGCACCCGGTGACCACCCGCTTCAAGGCTCCCATTCCGCTTTCCACCCGCCTCGTCACGGCGACCTGCGCCGTTATTTTCACCGTGGGAACCCTCGTCACTTTGAAACTGCGGCGGAAAAAGAAAAACTCTGAAACAGCCCGCAATACCCGCGAATTCTCCCGAGGGCAATTTGAAGATTAAAGTTGGAACGAGTGAAACAAGGATTCCTCCCCTCACCCGCCCCCGATCACAACCACCCGCACGCCTCTTTCGCGAAATAAGTCAGAATCATATCCGCCCCCGCGCGCTTGATCGCGAGCAGCGATTCCAGAACGATGGCGCGCTCGTCAAGCCACCCCCCGGCGGCGGCGCTTTTGAGCATGAGATACTCACCGCTTACCTGATAGGCCGCGATCGGCAGGGTGCTGGTGTCGCGCACGCGGGAGATGATGTCCAGATAGAGGCCCGCGGGTTTCACCATCAACATGTCGGCCCCCTCGGCCTCGTCCAGCAGGGTCTCGCGGATGGCTTCGCGGGAGTTCGCGGGGTCCATCTGATAGGTTTTCTTGTCGCCGTCCTTGGGCGCGGAATCGAGCGCGCCGCGGAACGGACCGTAAAAAGCGGAGGCGTATTTGGCGGTGTAGCTGAGGATGGAAACGCCGGTGAAACCCTCCTCATCCAGCGCCTCGCGAATGGCGGCCACGCGCCCGTCCATCATGTCCGACGGCGCGACGATGTCGGCTCCGGCGCGGGCGTGGCTGAGGGCCTGGCGACAAAGAACCTCCACGGTTTCGTCATTGAGAATTTCCAACTCCCCTTGCCCGTCGCGCCCGACAAGGCCGTCGTGACCGTCCGAGTTGTAGGGATCCAGCGCGACATCGGTGATGACACAGAGCGTGGGATGCGCCGCCTTGAGGGCGCGGATGGCGCGGGGGACGAGGCCCTCGTCATGATAAGATTCCTCGGCGAGAGGAGTCTTGAGCGCGTCCTCGATTTTCGGGAAAAGCACGACCGCCGGAATACCGAGCGCGTGCGCCTCCCCCGCTTCCCGCACCAGTCCCGCCAGCGACCAGCGGGTGACGCCGGGCATGGAGGCGATGGGCGTGTCCTCCGCGTCCTCGTGGAAAAACATCGGCAGGATGAAATCCGCGGGAGTCAGCGTGGTTTCACGAACCAGCGAGCGGATGGCAGGCGTGCGGCGGTTGCGGCGGGGACGGTGCATGGAGAAAATCGTGGATAGGAAGATTGTAGATCGTGGCTGTTAAAGAGAATGAGGCGAAGCGATTGGCTACCATCTACGATCTACAATCCACTATCTGCGATAGCAATCGCATTCGCCGCGGCATATTCCCGGGCGTGAGTCAGGCTGATCTGAATCTCAGTGATGCCGTTTTGCGCGGCAAACT
>CAYXZE010000336.1:0-3357 GCA_964469395.1 uncultured Luteolibacter sp. | reverse complement strand
GAAGACGGACAGGTGACGATTTCCCGGGCCGCGGGATCGCTGACATTTCCCGCGAACTTCATGTTGGTGGCGGCCATGAATCCCTGCATGTGCGGCTATTACGGGGATGTGAAACGGGAATGCCGGTGCTCGCCGCGGCAAATTGAAACCTACCGGCAACGGATCTCTGGACCGCTGTTGGACCGGATCGATCTGCACGTGGAGGTGCCGATCGTGGATTTTCGCGAGCTTTCCTCCGATTCCAACGGCGGCGAGAGTTCGGAAGTCATCCGCCAGCGGGTGGTGGCCGCCCGCGCCATCCAGCACGAACGTTTCCGGAAGTCCTCCAACTCGACGAACTCGGCGATGGGTTCGCGCCAGGTGCGGCAGCATTGCCGGCTCAGCTCCGAAGGCAGCGGCTACCTTGAACACGCGATGGAGGAGATGAATTTCTCCGCGCGGGCGCACGATCGGATTCTCAAAGTCGCACGGACTTTGGCGGATCTATCAGGTTCTCCTGAGATTCGGCCCAATGACATTCTCGAGGCCATTCAGTATCGTGCGCTGGACCGGAAGCTTTTCAGTTGAGTCGCGTGACGGTGATGATGCTTTCCGCCGGGCGATCCGTTGAGGATGATCTGCTTGCGGATGAAAAAGATGCTGATTTGCGAGGAGCCGAATGGCGCGGAGCTGTCCTTCACGCCGCTCCCGCTCAATGAGGGTTCGAGCCAAGCGCTGTGGGCGCCCTGGTGCCGCACCCGGATTTCGAAAAAACCTTTCGAAAAAAAACCTTGCCCCTCCCAAATGAAAGTGAGCATTAATGGTGGCACTCGAGTTGCATATGGGCGCCTCAAAAGTCACCATGGCTTATCGGGTATCGTTGGTTGATGATACCGACGGTGATTCAATACTCATCCAATATGAAAACCAATCCATATCACCTCGGTCCGGTCATCAGCCGTGCTGTCAAATGCATTTCCGTGGCGTTCGCGCTTACGGCAACGACATCGGCTTTTGCCGCAACTATAGGGGAAGTGAAAGTGAACCTCGGCGGAAACGTAATCAGTGTCGGCAAAAACAATGCCCTGAAACTGTATAGCAACAATGAAATTGTCGCATCACCGTTTTACAAATATGATCTGAATCCGACCTTCATTGGCAAATCCAAACGTTTTGCCAAGTGGCACCCCGTGGAGACTCAGTTGAGCGCCTTTCTGGAAAATCTCAAACCAGGCAGTTCCAAGTTCCTCAACGGGACGGTCTCCAATCCCGGCGGCAAACTTCCCTTTACCTTGTTTGATAAAAAAATCACGGGGTGGATAACCCTGAAAGAAGGCAGCCCCGTGAAACAAAATGTCCCTGTGAAACTCAATGTTTTCGTAAAAGCAGAAATTCTCGCCACCGGTAAATGTGTCCTGGACATCAAAATAACGACCAACCCGAAAAGGGATCTGGGTATTATTAGGATTCTTGGTGGATCCAAGCTGACTGTTTCATCAGCGCCCGCAATCACTTTCCGCCGGACCAGTATTTCCGTGGCGGAAACCCAAAGTTACGTTGACGTGCCGGTTTGGCGCCTGGGCAACAAGAGAAGCTCCTGCAGCGTGAACTATCAAACCGTCACGGGAACGGCAGGCGGTTTGGACTTCGAGTCGAGCAACGGAACGGCGACTTTTGCGTATGGTGATAGAACGGAGTTTATCAGGATCAAACTTGTGAAACCTCCCACGGTGGATGGAAAGCGTAGTTTCACGATTAAACTGAGCGATCCCGGTGGTGGCGCTGTCCTCGGAGACGTGACGGTGATCGAGATCAAGATCAAGGATTCCTGATTGCAGGGATTGCCTGTCGGTAAACCATGCTAAAAACCTGTCAGTAGGGTTTCCTGATGAGGTCCGTCAGGAAATCCGCGACGACCATGCGGTGGTCGCTGTGGCGGGTGGTGACGGCGCGGCAGCGCACCGGAGTGAAGTGGCGGGTCGCGTAGAGGTGGTCGATGCGGAGAGCGGGGCCCGCAGGAAATAATATGCCAGGAAGGATAGCAGCAGCCCGCAGCCGCCCCACAGCCAGATGGGCAAGACGGTGAAGGCCGCGAGGCTGTCCGGCTACCGGGAAAAGCAGAAAGCCGTGAAGAGGTGGAGCGGCAGGGATGCCCCGACCAGAGTCCATCCGAGACGGCGGCGGAGGGTGGAAAGCATTACATCCCCGGAATGCCGAGGCCGCCGGTGAGTTTTTTCATCTCTGCGGCGGACTTTTCCTTGCCGGTGGCGATTGCTTCGCGGACGCCCTTGAGGACGAGGTCTTCGAGGAACTCGGCGTCTTCGGGATCGATGACGGACGGGTCGATCTTGATGGAAAGCACTTCGCCCGCGCAGGTGGCGATGACGTGGACCTTGCCGCCGCCGACGGTGGCCTCGACGGTCTGGAGGGCGAGTTCTTCTTGTTTCGCGGCGAGCCCGGCCTGCATTTGCTGGGCTTGTTTCATCAGTTTCTGGATGTTCATAGGGTGTTGGTTGGTTGGTTTTTAGAAAAGATCAGATGGCGCGGTGCCAGGGTTCCGGGATCGCGTCGCCGGAATGGTAAACGAAATGGAGGACTCGTCGATGCTTTGGTGCGGTGGCTTGGGAGGAGGCGTGGAGGGAGAGGGGGCGCATGAGGAGGGCCTCGCCGGTTTTGGCGAGGCAGGTGAACTCGCCGTGAGTGGCGAGGAGGCTTGGGATGCCGGCGGTTTTGAGAATTCCGGCGCGGTGCGTGCCCGGCGAGATTCTCAGCGGGCCGTTGGTGGCGTCGCAATCGTCGAGATGGAGTCGGACGGCGAGGAGTTGGTCTAACACATATTCCGGAGGTCGCGCGTAGTGGATGCCTTGTTTTAGGGTGGGGAGGTCGAAGTGAGCGGCGGTGACTCGTTTGGCGAAAGGAAACATGAGATCCTGATGCCAGGCGACTTTCCAGTTGGTGGTGGCGGTTTTGTTGAAGGCGATGGCTTGGATGGCAACCGCCTCTGGCGTGAGATGGCCGGTGGATGAGAGTTGGCGCTTGAGCGCGAGGGCGGTTTCCCGGACGAGCGGGTGATCCAGCAGGCAGCGCTCGCCTGCGCTTTCGTCGTGAAACAAGGTGTCGCGGAGAGTGTGGAGGATTTCCCCGGAGAGCGCGGTGGGAACGAGGTGGAAGCCGTGGTCGGTGAGATTCGCTGGCTCGGTCATGGGGAGGGAGGTCATGGATTCATGGTTCGTAGTCTAACCCTTTAGCCTGAATAATTCACGAAAAAGAGGCGTTTCTTCGTGGCTGCATTGGTTATCAATGCGGTGTGAAGAAAACCCCGAAAGAAACGCCTCCCCGCCAAGCTGACCTCCAGCCGCTCCTTTTCCAAGCCCCGAA
>CAYXZE010000335.1:0-3369 GCA_964469395.1 uncultured Luteolibacter sp. | reverse complement strand
TATTTTTGCAAACGCTCCAGCAAGCCATCGAGCTCGGCCCGCTGCGGCTCGTCGAAATCTCCGCGCCGCTCGGTGGCGTAGAGTTGGATCGCCGCCAGATCCTCCGGTTTCACTTTTGTCAAATGGCGGTTCCACTTGAGAAAGAGCGCCGGGGAAATTTTCGCGCGCAGTGCCGGCTCGTGCAGCGGCAGTAACAGCGCACTGGTCATGGTGTTGCGGACATCCACCGGCCCGAGCGAGTCGAGCAAGGCTTCCGAGGCTACGGGGTGGAGCAGTGCCACGCGCATCAGCGCTTGTCGCGTATCGGGAGACATCCCGTAGTTCTTGAGTTGCATGACAGGCTTCACGTCTTCCAGCCCGCAGTGTTTCAATCCGGCTGCCAACGAGGCGGCATCCGTCGCGGCGAGGTGGACGAAATGGGAGGCGACACCTTGATACATCGGGTCTTGGCGATTGGTGAGCGCCTTGGCAAAGGCGGTGATGATTTCCGCCGAGGCTGGTGGAATTTTCGCGTCGTGTCGGTTGAGATATGCCGCCACGCAGGATTGGACGGATAATGTGGAATTTAAAATCAGGTTTGAGCCGCGCCGTCCCGGCGGGGTGTCGGCGATGGCCGCGGCGAGGAGCTTGAGACCGGAGAGGTCGTCCGCCCACACTCGCGAGCAGACGGCCGGGAGGAAGACCCTCACCACGGGAGAGCCGGCTGAATCCGTAGCCAATGTTTTCTGGAACTCCTTGGCCGCCGACTCGCAGGCGAACTCATCGAGCAGCGGGACGTGCGCGGTTGCCGATCGCAGACCGAGCAAATAGCAAAGGCCGGCGCGATCCGAGACAGTCATGGTTCCGCGGATGCGCTCGAATTCGTCGATGAGTCGCGTCTTCCGCGCATTGTATTTCTCGGCAGGGGCCTCGGCTCCCGAGACGTCACCCACGAATGAAAGCTGGATCACCAGGCTGAACGCCTGCGGCGAGGGATCGGCCCGGAGCTTCGCGACCAATGTCTCCAAGCGGGAGGTGAAGCCGGGACAAGACAGGCTCCCCTTGCCCGCTGCCGGCGTGAGCGCCACGGCCTCCGCGATGCGGTCTTTTTCCAGCAGCGTGACGATGAGCGCATAGTCGCCGACGAGCGAGGACCCGGCGATTTTGATCCAAAATTCGAGCAATTCGGCATCGTCGGTGGCGAGCACGATGGGGGTCATGCTGGAGGGGTTGTAGTAAGAGCGCGCATTGGTGGAAGTCCGGGGGAAAACGAATTTCAGCAATGCCGCGGTTTCCACCGGATAGACGGGTGCGGGCAGCGTGGTTTTCGAGCGGGATTGGTCGGCGCGGTAGCGGTCTTGCTGGATTTTTTGCCACAGCCTCTGCACGCCTCGGATAAACGGACCGGCCTGCCCATCGGGAAAGGTCTTGAGTCCATCGAGCAGGGCCGGGGTTTCCGCCATCAGCACGTTGGGATTTTCGAGGCGCGAAAGGTAGGGATAAACCCGGTGGAGCAGCGTGCCGAGGTCTGCGGGGGAAGTCTCCGCGTCCTTGAGCGCCTTCGCGTATTCGAGCAAGACTGCGGCATCGGCTTTGAAATTTTGATCACGCCGCATCGCGGAGTTTTGCAACCACCACTCCAGGGCGGCGCGGGTGACTTCACCGGCCTTGGCCGCCTCGCGGAGGGTTTTCACAAACTTGGGATCCGTTCCGAAGTCGGCGCGATCGACATACCCGCCGCCGGACAACCAGAACCGCGCCTGCATTTTTGGCGAAAGGGCGGCTATCTGCCGCCAGAGTTGCGGGTCACTGATGGCATTCCGCCCGTGGTTGCTCCAAAGCTGCTCCATCGGATCGCCGTAGTTGGGGTTTCGCCTGGCGGGCGGCGGCGAGCCCTTCCACAGCGAATCGAGCAGCCGCAAAATGGCGCCCGCCGCCTGCGGGTTCCGGCGGGAACTGGAAATGAACCCGCCGATGAAGGCCTCCGTCTCCTTGCCGCTCTTGTCAGCTTCCGCCAACGGTTGCCAGACGGCGAGGATCTCGGTGACGAGCGCGTCATCATCCGCGATGACCGGACCGAGCAGCGAGCCGAGCTGATAGCTCTGATTGCTGCTTCCCGACATTCTTGAGCTTCTCGACGTCATCGACTTCAAGGTTTGGCGCACCGTTCCGATGCGCAGCCTGCGTTCCGTAGCAAGCTGTTCGCGCAGTTGCGCGGCAGCTTGGGCGGGCAAGCCATCGACGTCACCGGCGTGCATGCCCGTGGTCAATGACTGGAGCACCGCGCGGCGGATTTCCTCGGGAAGTCTGGCGAGATCCGGGGCGGCCTTGAGCAGGATCCGCCGTTGCAAGGACTTGTCACCGGTGCCGATCCACGCTTGGAAGAGATCGGAAAATCCGGCGTTCGGGTTGTCGGTCACGGCCTTCCTCCATTTGTCGCTTCTTTCGAACGAGACGCTTTGGAGCAATTGTGGTAGCCACCAGACGAACTGTGGTTTTTCCCGGGGATCGCCGCCCGATTGCCAGACGCCGAGAGTGTAGGCGGCCTCGCGCTTGTTACCGAGCAACTCGGCGAGCGTCGCCGCGCGCGGCGGCCGGACTTCCTCCCGCCAGCAGCCTGTTAGAAAGGAGAGCGCCGAACCCGTATTGTAAACCGGCACCCGCGCTTCGCGAAGAACATCCAGCACCCCCAGCGTCATCGCGGAGTCGGATTCCGCCACGGAGTTCAAGATGAGCAACGCCGCTTGCGACAGCATCATGTTTCCCACACCTCGCGAGCCAATGGGATCCGCAAAGGGATCCGCAAAGGAATCGTCAGTGGAATGGATATCGGAACGGGCCGGCGGCAATTTCTTGTTCCAGTTTTTACGCGGACCGGCGGCGGCTTCCAGCAAGGCGAGCACCCGATCCCGCGTGCTCTTCGTTTTCGCGGCATCCAGCAGGCTTCCGCGGATGACTTGGCGGAGTTTGTCGGAATGGAACTGGTATTTGTTTTCCTTGAAAACACCGGTCAGCCAGGCGTCGCGACCGGGCAGTTTCACCGCCCGCAGCAGGACGGCATCATGACGGGCAAGGGCGACCCAACCGGTCGCTTTCTCCCTGGTGTTTGAAATGTCGGGCAACTCGGTCACGGTTTTCGCCGCCAGCATTTTGGCGAGCCACGCCTCGGAATCCGGATCGGCGGTCTTGAGCCGCTCGCGGAACTCCGCGGGAAAAGCCGCTTCATCGCCCGTTTCTCCCGCCATCCGCACCAAGTGCTCCAGCGCGGAGAGCTTCGCTTCTTGCCGTAACCGGCCGGATCCCAAGATCCGCTCGGTTGAGGTGTAAGCTCCCGAGAGGAGCGCCCGGCGGGCCGCGTCGGTGATGGCTTCCGGCGTTTCCACGCTGCGG
>CAYXZE010000334.1:0-3373 GCA_964469395.1 uncultured Luteolibacter sp. | reverse complement strand
ATCCACCACGACTTCACCGCGGACAAGAATGCCAACGGCGCGGAAATCGCCAAGGATGCCGCCACGTCCTATCTCGGATTATACGGCCGAGTAGCGGATTCTGACGGCAACGAAATTCCCGGAATCCTATACTCCACCAGCGGAAACGTGGGCGCTCTAACCATCGACACCCGCGCCATGGCCGCGACGGATGTGGTGGGCGACACATCCGCCAAAGGCCGCGGACTGCCCGCCAACGTCCTGCCCACGGGCTATCTGGAGTGGCCCTATGTTTGGAACAAAACACTCTACAACCTCGACAACCGCCGCATCTGGGCCGACGCCTACCGCTTCCAAGCCGGTGGCGGGCAACCGGGTTATCGCTGGATCATCGTCGCAGGTGCCCTTCCCGATGGCCTGACGCTCGCGCCCGATGGCACCATCGACGGCTTTTGCACGAAGGCCGGTGTGTTCAAATTCACGCTCCAAGTCACGGACAGCGCGGGAAAAACCGCCAGCAAGGAACTCGCCATCACCGTCAAGGATCGTCCGAACCGCTGGTTCGAGGAAGGCCGCGTCGGCGCGCTCAGCCACTGCATCGCCGTCTATCCGTTCTGGGTGGACTCCAACTATTCCGCCGATCTGTGGGCGGAGCGGGCCAAACGCCAGGGGCATTCGCTGGTTTCCATCGAAGCCTTGCAGCAAAACTACTACTGGCCGTCCCGCTTCGAGGATCCCAAGCACCCGCGCAACCTCCATCAGCCACGCGACAAGGACGGCAAGGTGCTCGACGGACTCAAGCCTTTCGCCGACGCGGTGAAACGTTACGGCATGAAATTCGGCCTCTACTACGCCACCGAGGGCGGCGGACTCGGCCACCATTCGACCGACGTGTTCGTGCAGAACTGCTCCGACCTGATCCAACGCTACGATCCCGTGTATCTTTATTTCGACGGGCCGCAGGCGATGAAATCCGCCAACTACGATGTGATGTATAGCAATGTGCGCAACTATGGCGACGACATCATCATCAATTCGAATGTCTGGGGCGGTCATGGCGAATTCGGCGACGCCGACCTCGGCACCAGTGAGGCTTCCCACATCTATTCCGGCGCGGATCCCGCCCGTTTCACCAAGCGCACCGTCGTCGAGCCGTGGAAATCCGTCCACACCAAGAACAATCCCACCCCTTATTATGCCAAGCGCGACGACTTCCGCCAGGTGGCGAAGGAAATGGTCATGAACGCCGCCCGCGGCTATGTGGACAACAACGACCAGATGCCGATCATGAGCCGCGGCCCGAACTGGGATTCCCCCGCCGACATCGCCCGGCGCTATCCCAAGGCCGTGCAGGAATTCATCGATGTCCGCGAAGGCGTGGCCGGATGGTTCTCGCCGCCGGGACTTCCCGAACGCCACGAGTCCACCACCGGCACCGTCCCGTATTTCCTTTCCGGCTGCGGCTACGAGGACGACGGCAAGGGGAACATCGCCGCCTTCGCCGCCGGCAAAGGGCCGTCGTGGGGCTACGCCACCGCTAGAGATAACAACATTTATCTCCACTTCATCAAGGGGCCGGATGGGAAAAAGGGCTACACAGGCGAATCCAGCGTCACCATCGGTCCGGTGAAGGATCGGGTGCAAAAGGTTCTCTGGCTCAATGAAAACAAAGCTCTGCGTTTCGAACAAAAAGGCCGGGATCTAACCATCACTCTCGATGGAATCACCGCCGATCCCGTGGACACCATCATCAAGATCGTCACCGACAATCCCGCGCGGAAATACAAGCTGACGAATCTGGTCGCGACCGGTCGGCAGCTCACCGCCGACTCGCTGCAAGTCGAGGTTGAAGGTTACATGACCTATCCCGCGCTCAAGGTTGCCTTTGCCAGGAACGCCGTCCGCTTTGTGAGCAGCAATCCAGCAGTCGCCACGGTGAATGAAAATGGCCTCGTCACCGCAGTCGCGACCGGCAAGGCATCGATCAGCGTCGAAGGTGTCAGTGAAGGCGCGAAGGCTGGCACCAACTTGATTGTCATCGTAAACACCGCCCGCAAGATCCGTGTGGACGACATCCTGATCGGCGCGGTGCTTAAAGTGAATGGCAAGGAAGCCTACACAAGTTGCGCGGGCACGGCACCACTTCCCTTCACTCTCGAAGGCCGCTCCGCAAAAGGCGGGCCGATTTCGCTCCAAACCGCGAAAGTCACCATGAAGTTCGGCGTGGTGGACTATGCCAAAGGCACCAAGGAACAACCCGTTTTCATCACCGAGCGGCCCGCATTCACCGTCACCGGCAACACCTTGGTGCCCGCCCAAGCCAGGGAGTTCACGCGCACGGCAGTCTGGGCGGAGGTCGATCTCGACGGCGTGAAAACCACCACGAACAAGGTGTTTCTCGACATGGAACCGGCAGTCACGCTGACCACACCGGCGACCGTGATCACATCTAGCAGCCATCTCGGTGACTTTCTCCCGGCCAAGGTGAATGACGGCATCGGCACGGATCGTTCCAAATGGTCCGCCCCGGGCAAGGAACCGTCATGGATCGCCTTCGATCTCGGAAAAGCCGCCAAAGTTTCCGAGGTGGAAATCCTCTTCAACACCCTCGATCAAGCCTATTGGAACACTCCCGAATCCATGGAGATCCAGGCAAGCACCGACGGCCGGAATTGGACGACGCTCGCCACGGTCACTCCGCCGCCATCCGGCAGCGGTGCCTGGTTCGGTTTCACCGACACCTTCCGTTTCCGCCCGGCCACGGCGCGTCACTTCCGCCTCCACTTCCCCGCGGGAAATCCCAAGGGCGACAGCGTTGATTTGTTAGAAGTGAAGCTCAAGGCCGGTCTCGTCACGAACCTCGCGATGTTCGCGCGTGTCACCGCCTCGTCGTCCTTCAATGACAGCTACACGCCCGCCCGCGTCACCGACGGCATCTCCGGCGAAACGGGCCGCGGCGAATGGGCGAGCAAGGAAGAAGCCAATCCGTGGCTGCGCATGGAGTGGGACGGGAAAACCACCATCCGCAAAATCATCCTCCGGGATCGCCCGAATCCACACGATCACCTTCGCCAGGGCACGCTGACCTTCAGCGATGGCAGCCGCATCGAGGTGACGGACATTCCCAACGACGGCTCACCCAAAATCATCGAGTTCCCCGCCAAATCGGCGCAGTGGTTCCAATTCCAAGCTACCGGTAACACATCCGCCAACAACGGCTTCTCTGAAGTCGAGGTGTATGGACCGGAATGACCTTCCTTGTCTCTCATCATGAAAATCCACCATCTCCTGCTAACACTCCTTGCCGCGGTTCCCGCGCACGCGCAGTCCCCGACAGCCCCTGCGGACGAATTCGAGAAAATCGCCCAACAGACGAACGAAGTCGTGCCGGGAC
>CAYXZE010000333.1:0-3385 GCA_964469395.1 uncultured Luteolibacter sp. | reverse complement strand
CCAGGTCAAGCACGCGGCGCTCCATCGGCGTGAGCCGCGCAACGACGTCGTCCTCGTGCACGTCGATGTGCTGGCCGTGCTCGCGGCCCGTGGCCGCGTCGCGCACTGCCTGCAGCACCTGGGCCGAGCCGGCCGTCTTGGCGAGGAACACGTCCGCGCCCGCCGCGCGCGCAGCGGATTTGGCTTCGTCGTCGTCGTAGGAAGTCAACACCACGATGCGGGTCTCGGGCAGCGATTCGCGCACCTGCGCAATGACGTCGAGCCCGGTGCCGTCTGGCAACCGCAGGTCCGAGAGGATCACCTGGGGCCGCACGGCCTGCGCGCGGCGGATCGCCTGCGCCACCGTTGCCGCCTCCGCCACCACGGCAATGCCGTCCGCGCGGTCAAGGATGTCGCAGATGCCGCGACGCACAACCTCGTGGTCGTCGAGCACCATCACGGTGATATCAGCCATGCCCCTGAGCCTATCGCGGCACAGATCAGTCGTAGATTCCGTCTCGCCGACCGATCTCGACGGCGACGATCACCAGTTCGCCGTCCCTGATGTCACAGATGATGCGATAGCCGCCGATACGGTACCGCCACAGGCCGGCCAACCCACCCGTCAGGCCCTTGCCGCGCGCGCGAGGATCATCGAGCGACGCCACCACCCGCAGCGCATCACGAATGCGACGCGCGACCTGCGGGTCTGCTTTGCGAAGCCACCGTGCCGCATCTGCAGACAACTCGACGCGCCACGTCACTCGATCTCATCCAGCACGTCAGCATCAACCGCCGTGTCGTCAAGCCCGAGTTCACGCTCAATGTCTGCCAACGGCACGGTCTGGGCTCGCCCAGCCCGCAGATCCGCCGCGCGCTCGGCTACGCGCTGCTCCCACTCCAGGCCGCCGAGATCCCGCTCAAGCAACTCACGCACCACGTCGCCCTCGCTGCGGCGCGTGGCGGCAGCGAGGACGCCGATCCGGTCTCGCAGGTCGTCGGGCAGGCGTACGGACAGCGGCCGCCCCAAAGGTGTGTTCGTGGCCATTCCCCCACTGTAAACATTGTTGACGATGCGGGCAACGGCACCGCTCGTCGACGAGTTGGACCCGGAGAACCGCTCAGCGCCAGTTTGGGCCCCTAGGCGGCCCCGAATCGGCGACCAGCGGTTCAGCGTGTTCGCGGGCACCGTTGCCGAGGTGAGCCTCGATACCGCCGCTAGTGTTGCGGGAACCAAACCCCCCAAGGAGAACTGCAGACCATGGCGAAGCGCAAGACCTTGCCCAAAGACTTTGGCGACATGCTGAAGACGGCCTCTCTTGATGAGCTCACAGCGGTGTTCAACACGTGCTTGCTCGATGCGCGCGGTGGCTACGGCAAGCACACCGCCATCGGCTTCCTCGACTGCCCGGACCAGCTCATCGTGTGGCTCGCCGATCAAGGGCTCGACGTAGATGCGGCTGACACCTACAACGCGACGCCCCTGTGGGAACGCGCCAGCATGGGCTGGGCAGATCAGATTCCCTTGCTGCTCTCGCTAGGAGCAGACATCGAACGCCGTCGTTCTGGCGGAGTCACCCCGCTGCACGGAGCGGCGGGTGGGCAGAGGATCGCCACAACGCGCGTACTCATTGACCACGGGGCTGACGTCCATGCCGTGACAGACATGCCTGGCGAGACTCCGCTCCTCTACGCCCTGCGCCGTACGCGCAACGCGAGCATCGCCGAGGCCGCCGAGGTCGCCTCCCTACTGCTGGACGCCGGGGCCACTGTCACCGGCGAGGCGCGGATCGAGGTGGAGCGCATCGGCAAGGAGTTTGAGGCATTCCGCGAGAGTTTCAGTCCCGACTCGGTTGACGAGGCGGATGCGGGCCTGCAACGGCTCTATGCCTTGCTAGACGTGGCTCCGGTTGCTAGGCGCGTGATCCATGATGGCGTCTCTCCTATCGAGGTGCCAGGCGGCCCGTGGCCAGAACAGCATGAGGCGCTGTGGGAACTCCTCGTCCCCTCGAGCGGAACGGCCGCAACGGTGCAGGGCGAGGTGATCCGCATCACGGGTCGCGTCGCAAACGAGCTGCTCGGCAATGGCGGCATCAACTGGGACCGCGACTTCAAGGCCATGCTGAACACGCTTCCGGAGCACTTCGCAGATGGCACCGCGCTCTCTGGCGATGAGCTTGCAGAAGCTCGCACGCTCGTCGCAGCTCTCCGATCTGGCGGAGGCAACGATGGACAGATCAAGCGACTGTGCCAACTCGCGGTGATCTGGGTGACCAACAACACGGACCCGCTCGCGCTCGCCACTCCCGCGTACAGGCGCTGAGCACCTCAGTCTGAGCATTAGTCATCGCCGCTGGCAGCGCGCGCACCAGTGCGTGGAGCGGCCGCCCATCATCGCCCTGCTCAGCGGCCTCCCGCACCGGTTGCATGGCTCGCCGCCGCGCCCGTACGCGTCGAGCGAGCGGTCAAAGTAGCCCGATTCCCCGTTCACGTTGACGTACAGCGCGTCAAAGCTGGTGCCGCCGGCCGCGAGCGCGTCCCGCATCACGGCCTGTGTCGCGTCCAGTAGCGCGCCCGTCGCGCGGCCGGATAGGCCCGACGCTGGGGTTGCCGGGTGCACGCGGGCTCGCCACAGCGCCTCGTCGGCATAAATGTTGCCGATGCCGCTGACTACCGTTTGGTCCAACAACACCTGCTTGATGCCCCGCGTGCCGCGCCGCCATGCGGCGAGAGTGCGCGGCCGCGAGAGCGCCGGATCGAGCGCGTCGCGGCCGATGTGCGCAACGGACGCCGGAAGCAGCGCGAGGTCCGATCCCTCTCCCCCGGCACCGCCGTCCGGCGTGGGCACCAGGGGCTCGACGTCCAGGTAACCGAAAGTGCGCTGGTCGATGAAGTCGAGCGTCAGGGCCTGGCCGTCGGGCGCGGCCACGGTGAGCCGAGCGCGGCAATGATCGTGCGCGCGGGGCACCTCGGTGTGCACGCGGAACTGGCCGGACATACCCAGGTGCGCCGAGAGTGCGAGGCGACCGCCGTCGAGCAGCAGCCACAGGAACTTGCCGCGACGCACGGCGGCGGTGAGCTGAGCGCCGGCCTTGTTTGTACCGCCGAGGAGCGCCGCAAACTCCGCGGCCCCGCCGGGCTGGCGCCGGACGCACGAGTCGCGGCGAACCTCAACGCCGGTAACGCGGGAGCCGACCACCGCCGCGGCAAGGCCGAGGCGCACCGACTCGACTTCAGGAAGCTCGGGCACGGCGCAATTCAAACACTGGCGCGTGTTGGTGCGGGAGCACTCAGACCGCGGGCACGTCAACGTCGCCGGCGAGGGCGCGATACGCCTGCGCCGCCGCCTCTTGCTCCGCGTGCTTCTTGGCGCTGCCGGTGCCGGTGCCGATGATGTCGCCGGCGA
>CAYXZE010000332.1:0-3391 GCA_964469395.1 uncultured Luteolibacter sp. | reverse complement strand
GCGTGTCTGGACGCCGGGATGGATGGATATTTATCCAAACCGGTGCGGATGGAGCGGTTGCTGAAAACCGTGGCGGGCGGGTGAGAGCGGGGCTTGGACTGCGGCAGTCTGCTGCCGCTTTTCCGGAGCCAGCCTGCTGGCCCGGAGGCCAATGAATCTGCCGAAGCAAAGCCCGAAGGTCGTTCTTCGGCTTCCCCATCGGCACTTCACAGCAGGCTGCGAAGTCAAAAGCGGCAGCAGGCTGCCGCAGTCCAAGGTCTTTCGCGCCGCTACTTCACGAACATTTCCTCGAACGATCTGCCCGCCGCGAGCACCGCGTAGTCGTCGTAGGTCACTTTTTCCGATGGCGGCCAGAAGACTTTGGCGGCGATTTGTGCCGCGACCCAGTCCGCGCAGTGTTGCGCTGCATCGAGATCGGCGGTTTCGAAGTCCGTCCATTCGTGGATTTTCACGTCGCCCTCGGTGGAGCGCAGGCTGAAATAACAGGGCGTGGGCAGCGGTTCGCCGCGCTTCACCAGAGCGGCGGCGTAAAGCGGAAGCTGGAGATTGTGCCAGAGGAAATCGGCGGATTTCCCCTTGTCCTCGCCGGTGTAAACCGCCGGGCAGTCCGGGCTGAGATGCGGCGGCAGGGTGCTCGCCGCCGTGAGTTTTTTGCGATGCGCCTTGTCCACGGCTTCGACTTTTCCCGTCTTGTAATCCAGCACGCGCAGGCGGCCCGTTTCGCGGTGACGGTCCACGCGGTCGATCTTGGCGACGATCATCGCGCCGCCCACCGGCAGTTCGATTTTTCGCTCCACATCGACGACTTCCCAGCCATCCGCGCGATGCCGCGCCTGGATTTCCGCCAGCCAGGCGAACCGCTGGCGCAGTGCTTCCGTCTGGATGCGCACGGCGAGCGGCACTCGTTTGCCAAACCATTCCGCCGTCACCCGGTCGAGCTCGGCGGAGAGCCAGCGGTGGATGGCGGCGGCCTGGTCGAGATCCCGCGCTCCGGTGTCGCGGCCCCAGCGTTCCAGAACCTCGTGCGCCACCGTGCCGAAGTCGCGGGCGTTCCACTCCGCGCGGCCGGTTTCCGCGCTTTGCATTTTCAAAACGTGCTTCAGATAATAGCGGAACGGGCAGGTGAGGTAATCGCCGAGCGAGGTCACGTTCAGCCGCTGCGGCGGTTCCGCCACGCGCGGTGTCCATTGGAAATCCGCATGCCAGCGCAGCCCCGCCTCGGGTGGCTCGACTTCCTTGAAAAGCATTTTCACGCGCTCCGGCAACTCGTCCCGGGTGCCTGCTAACAGGAGCCGCGACGGCAGCAGCGACTCGCCGCCCGCGCCGGATTTCCCGCAGATCACGTCCACGCGTCCGCCGCCGCGCCGCGCCCCGGCCATCGACTGATAGAGAAACGCGTCCCGCGCCGCGCGGTCCGAGTCCTTGATCAGGCCGAGCATTTCCCGGCTCGCCTCGCTCAGCCACGGTTCGCCGCCGCCGCGGGCGGGCACCTTGCCGTCGTTCATCCCGCACAGCACGAGGTGGCGGCCGGGTTCGTGGAAAAGCTCCAGCCAGCCCTGCACGTCGGTCACGCGCCCTTCCGGCGGCAACGGGGCGGGGACGGGGATTTCCGAAAGCATCAGCTCGATCCAGAATCCGGCACCGCGATTCACCCGCGCCATCAGCGGCTTGGCCTCGGTGAGCCAATCCCGCAGCGCGGCGCAGGCGTCGGCGGTGGCCGGACCGGTGCGGGCGAGGATTTCCAACAAACGCTCCGCCGTGCCGCTGAAATTCCCGCCCAGGAAACTCCCGCGCCAACTTTCGAGCGCTTCGGCGGCGCGGCAGAGTTCTTCGGCGGATTCCTTGTCGAGGTCGTTGCGGAAATCCTCCGCGGCGATCCGGCGTTGCAGATCTTCCGTCCGCACGACCATCCAGCGGTCACGGAGTTCGGCCAGGCGTCTGGCTTTTTGCGCGCGCTTGCCGGATACCAGAATGCCCGTTTCCGGCAGGGTCAGCAGATCCGCCATCGTGGCGAGCGTCGGGTCTGCCAGCCAGCCGGCCCACAGTTTGAGCCAGCGTGACAGTCCGCCCGGTGGCGGCGCGGCGGCGGGATGAAATGCGGGCCAGCCTTCGCGAGTGAAGGCGCGCGCCAGCTCGTCGCCCACTTCGGTGTCCGGGGAGCCGAGCGCGAGCTCGTTCGATGGCGTCTGCATTTCTCCGATCACGCGCAAGGCCTCGACCGCCTGTTGCCGCGGGTCCGCGACGACGCGGACGGAGTCCGGCCAGGGCAGGCTGCGCTCCGCCCACGTTTCCCGGGGGCGGCCGAGCGGTGAAAAATTTCCGGACTCCTGCTCCGGCGCGCCGATCAGTGCCGTGACCCGGCCCGGCCATGCGAGCAGGGCGCGCTCGACGAGCGGCGGCATTTCCGGCACTCCGGCCAGCACGATCCGGCTCACGCCTTCGGGCAATTTCAGGCCTTCCGCCAGCACCCGGCTGCGGCTTTTCACACCCCACGCCCGCATTTTTTGCTCGACGAGATTTTCCAGTCTGGCGAGCGCCTCCCAGCGACCCGCTTCCACGGTTTCCTGCAGCTTGCGGGCGGCGGTGGCCAGAAGCAGGCCGTTTTCCTGAAGCGAGTGCCGCAGCTTCACCATTTCCTGAGCCAGTCCGCCGGCCCAGTTTTTTTCATCGCCCGGCGGTTCGGGGAACAACGCCTCGTATTCGGACCAGTCCGCCACGTTTTCCAGCACTTCCACCCACGCCAGGCGGTCCGTCCAGTCCGCCGCGGCCTCGGCATCGCGGGATTGTAAAAAAGATCCGGGCGTCGTGATTCGCGGCGAAAGCACCGCGCCGCCCGCTTCCGCCAGCGCCTCGCGCAAGCGCCGCCCGCTTTGCGCGGTGGGCGTGACCACCAGCAGGCCGGGCAGCTCATTCCGGCGTGCCAGCAGCCAGGCGACCGCCCGGGTTAAAAACGGTTCGTCCCATCCCAGAAATTCGCGCTCCACCATGCGCGGGAGCATCGGCTGGAGGGGCGGGGGAGGGAATCAAAAAGTACTCCAGGACTTCAGTCCAATGCCTGTAGGATTCGGATTTCTTCAGCGCCAAAGGCGCGAAACACGCCAGCCCAGGGCAACGCCCTGGGTAAGAGCGTATTATGAATTCCAAGCCCTGAAGGGGCGATACAAGCGTTGCATTACCAGCCAGTTGTGCCGCCCCTTCAGGGCTTGTCATTGGTGGTATCCCAAGACCCAGGGCGTTGCCCTGGGCTGAGGTATTTCAGGCCGTTGGCCTTGAAGAATGGCGCTTCCGCGCTCAGGTGCTTAAAGGCATTGGACTGAAGTCCTCGACTACTTTTGTACACAAAAAAACGGATGCCGTGTGGCATCCGTTCTCACCCGGTTTTGCGGAACCT
>CAYXZE010000331.1:0-3400 GCA_964469395.1 uncultured Luteolibacter sp. | reverse complement strand
CAAGGGGTCAGCGGTTCGAATCCGCTACGCTCCACCACTCTTATTTTCAAAGAGTGGTGATTCAAAGGCCTCGGGAATGGCCTTTTTGAGAACGAAAGTGGGAACAAATCCAACGAGTTCCCATTAAATCTTTAGCGTTATCGTTAGCCCGAAAACTTGTCGTTGGTGAGCCGCACGACGGCTTGAACCCGCTGATGCAATCCGGGTTCACGGCTTTCACTGCTGCCGGCGACATTCAGCACCTTGATCCCCTGTTCGGTTACGAATCGGCGGAGAGCTTCAGCGGCTTGCTCGTCACCGATTCCGCCAAGCTGGATGTGCTTCCACGGTTTCCGGTGCCGTCGTGCGAAGTCCACCGTTCGCAAGGAGCCGCCAGCGAGCTCCCCCAGAGTGAAAATGACCGTTCCATCAGATTGCTTCACGTTCCGTTCCGTGCGGGCGAGGTAGGAAACGCCTTCCGTTTCGGTGAGTTGATAGCGTTCGGGAATCACCCCGTCCTCGGCCGTGCGACCTTTGGGGCACCATCCGCCGTGCGGGATGCCGCAGGCAATGGCAGCATCCAACCCGGCCCGATCCGCGCCTGTCTGGCCACCGCTCACAATCCGTTCAATCACGGTGCCATCCTACCGCGGAACCACAATCCGGGACGAGCATGTAATCAACTCAGAGAGCGTGCTCGATCTCAGGCGCGACGGCCCAATCACGACAAAGAAAAAACCCGAGCTTGGCTGTCCAGCATTTCGGGGTTCAATTCCCCTCAATTGCGGTTCCAAAAACTCGGGTCGCTGAAAGGGGTAGCCACGGATGCGGACATTGTCAACGGACAGAATCGGACAAAACCGAGAGTGCATTGAGAGATCGAAGGCGCTTTAATCCGTTCCGAATTGGAGCTTCCTGTATGACTGGAACGGTTGTCAGCGAGTCGGCTACAAATCGTTTTGCACTTTGTCTCATCACGTCGGCCAAGGCTTTTCAAAAGCGTCGGCAAATGATTTCAACTCGATCTTGTGGCAGTCCGGTCAACGCCGCCGCGTCGTTATTACTCACTCCGGCAAGAACCACCTGAATGGCGAATTTCTCGGCTGACGACAATCCGGAACGCAAAGCCCCCCCGGTCATTTCCATTTTTGCGTATTTTTTGATCCTTTTTGCGGCTGAAAATCTTCGCCCGATTCCGCCCCGTCAGCCCTTGTCGATCTCCGAAAGGAACTTCTCAAACTCGCAGTCCGGCACCGCCACGGTGTTCTCAGGGGTCGCATACAAACCGGCGTCCACGTCTTTCTTGTAGCCGAGATACGCTTCGGTGCGGAGCTGTTGGATGCGTTCCAGCTCGGCGTGAAGATTTCCATACACCTTGGCGTGACGCGGAACGTGTCCTTGGTTTGCCCCGGTGATGTCGCAGGAAAACAAATACTGCGCGTCGCAGCCGTCGCCACTGCCCATCGACAGCACGCAGATATTCACGCGCTTCGCGATTTCAGTGGCGATGCGCGCCGGAACGACTTCCATTTCCACGCCGATGCAGCCGGCTTCCTGATGGGCGAGGGTGTGCTGATAAATACGCAGCGCTTCGTCCGCGGTTTTGCCGACGGCCTTGAAGCCACCCCACCAGGTGCGGATTTGCGGGATCATGCCGACGTGGCCGACAACCGGGATGTGTTCCTTGGTCATCTCGCGCAACCATTCCGTGCTCATCCGGGCATAGACCGCATCGGCCCCGGCATTCATGCGCTCGAAAGCTTGTCTCACGGCGTCGTCACCTGACACGACCTTGCCATACTCAAGCGCGCCGGTGACGAACGTGTTCGGCGCGGCCTCGCGGACGGCACGGAGCATGTCGCCGCCCATCGTCACCAGCATGTCGATTCCCGCCGCCTCACACGCCGCCGCTTCTTCAGCGGTGGAGACGAAGACCTCCGTAAGCTGGCGTTTGCCTTTGAGATCGAAAACATCTTTGACGGTGAGTTTTTTCCTGGGAATCATGGGCGTTGTTGATGAGTGCGATTGGGTGGGAAAGGCTTGGCCGCCGGTCAAAAACCATCACGAGAACGGCACGGGTTCCAGCCCCCGACGCGTTCGGCGACGAGAATCAGGCCGGACAAGCCGACAATCATCAAATCGGTCAGTTTGACCAGTCAGAATCGCTCGAAGCCATGAATGCGCCACGCAAAAATAAGGAGAGTGGGACTTCGGCCCACTCGCCGATGCGCCGCAAAAGCACGAGCGCGAAGCTCTTCTCTTTCTCTCCCCATCGTCCAGGCGGACAGAAATGTCCGCCCCCCTTATCGGCACGCAAAAATAAGGAGAGTGGGACTTCGGCCCACTCGCCGATGCGCCGCAAAAGCACGAGCGCGAAGCTCTTCTCTTTCTCCCCCCATCGTCCGGACGGACAGAAATGTGCCGCCCCCCTTACCGAAGCGACTTCATCGCTTTTCTCCGGCGAACAGGAGGCAAGTGCGGCCAACAAGGCCGAGTGCGGTGATGCGGCTCATGATGGATGAGAGTCTTGGTGAAATTTGTTTGGCTTAACGACCGATGAGCTTGCGGGCCTGACCGCCCGGTTCTGTCAGCTTCGTGCCTTTGCTGGCGGCGGGATGGAGGTCGATGTCAAACGCGGTGTCGTGCAGCAGATCGCCGGCGGAACTGAAGACACCGAGGCGGACCGTCAGCGGCTGGCGGGTTTGGACATCGGGAGCCGTTAGATCAATGTGACCCTGAAATACCGGGTTGCCGGCCTCGATTTTCGCGGGTGCTTTCCCTGATTGGATGACCTTGCCTCCAAGCTCTATCTGATAGCGCAGGGCGGCGTCCCCGGGAACCGTTGGCAGATCATTGTTGATCCAGGCGCGGAGGCGGATGGCGTCGCCGCTGTAGGCGTAGGATTGTTCCGGTTGCAGGTTCGCGGCCAGCGGGGTCAGGGCGTCACGATAGGCGAAATAGGCGGGCTTGGCCTGGCGGTCGCAATCCATGATCGATTTCAACCAGCCGGCCGGCCAGGCGTCGATGAGCAGGTGGACGCCGAAGGAGTTCATCTTGGGATCGCGGCGCAGCGATTCGGCCATCAAACGGGTCGCCCAGTATTGGTGCTCGTGGGAAATTTTCACCCAGTCCTCCATGGTGCGCGGATTGCCGAGCCATTTTTTCCCGGTAGTCGGAGTCTGACAGCGGGGGATTTTATCGGGCGTCCACGAGCCGTCGGGCGCGGTTTTTAACCATTCCTTGGGATAGTATTTTTTCATCAGCGCGATGCTGTCCAGCCCTTCGGCTCCGAACTCGCCGCAGGCGTGCATCCAGCCCCCGCGGGTGGAATGCCAGCCGCCGAAATAGACCTTGCCGAGCGAATCCCCATACCAGGTGTCATAGTTGTGATGATCGGAGAATTTTTCACTGAGGTTCACAT
>CAYXZE010000330.1:0-3402 GCA_964469395.1 uncultured Luteolibacter sp. | reverse complement strand
TTTTGCGCGTGCATCCGGCGCATCGCGGTGCGGTCGCGGTAGAAATCGAGCGCGACTTGCAGCAGATCGAAATCGCCGGAGCGCAGCATCGGCCAATACACGAGGCGCTGGTTTTGCGCCATGAATTGGCAGCCGTCCCACATGCGCACGTCCGGGTTGCCCTCGCAGGGCAGCACGCCGCCGTTGAAGAGTGTCATGGCGCGGCCGTTGCGGTTCGCCGCGAGCTGATAGCGGAATAACTGATAGTTGCGGGCGAGGCGCCAGGCCGGGTTCGTTTCATCGCCGCCGGGATGGATGACGATGTGGCTGCGGTTCCAGAACGTTTCCCACCAGGCCAGAGCCGTTGCGCGGTCGGCGGCGGATGTCGCGCGGTCGGTGGCCGCCGATTCCGCCAGTTTAGTTTCCCAAGTGCGGATGCTTTCGTCCTGCTCCATGCGGAGGGTCAGGCATATATCTAACGACTCAACCGGGGCGGGGGTCCGCAGGGCGATGGTTTTCAAATCCATGCCGTGCCACGAACCCGTGCCGGTGCCGGCTGGCTCCATGCCGGATGCGGAGAGCCGTCCGCCCATGGTCAGGCGGCTCAACGGGTCCGGGATGAGATCGGAAAATTCCGCCATGCCTTGCGCCCGCATGTCGCGTTCGCGGCGGGCGTTGGTTTCCGCCAGACGGCGGACCCATTGCAGTCCGCCATCGACGAAGGCCGTTTCATGGTCCGACCAGGTTTCGTAGGTGGCGGTCACAGCGACCGGTTCGGCGGCGGCGAGTTCCACGTGGATGACCGGCTTGTCCACGGCGCACCAGAGCGTGATGGAAAAGGAAACTCCGGCACCGGTCCGGCCCGAAACCACGATTTCACTCCGCGTCAACTTCAGCTCCTGGCGGAAATTCGTTTCTGAAATCCCCTGCTCCAAATTTAACCGGATGCGCCCTAACTTCACCTGCATCCCGTTTTCATCCATCACATTCGGGCTGCCGATGAGAAACAACAGCTCGCCGTCCTCCACCCACACGTTCAGCCCGAGGACGCCGCCGACGAGCGGCATGGAATCCTTGGAGTCGGTGCTGGGGGTGGTCCACGCAAGATCGTAGGCGGACAAGAGCTGCGGTGAATGTTTGATGGAAAGGGGCATGGAATGGAGATTGGAGATTGGAGATTGGAGATTGGAGATTGGAGATTGGAGATTGGAGATTGGGAGATTGGGAGATTGGGAGATTGGGAGATTGGGGAGGGGGATTCTAGTTTGAAGCAGTGGATGCCGCGGGCATCGGCTGGCCCGCGAGCTTGTGGATGTAGGCGGCGCATTCATCCACGACGCGGGCGGGCTTGCCATCGGCACCCGCCGCATCCCGGTATTCATGGCCCCGGACGGTTTCCAGCAGCCGCGTCCCGAACTGCTTGCGCTGGGCGGGATTCAAGCGACCGGCGAGGCACTCGACGTATTGTTTCATCGCCACGCTTCCTTCCGGCGTCCGGCGGAGGGCGAACAACGCCTTGAGTTTCCCGGCGCACGCCTCCTGATCGGCCCCGCTGGTCGCGATGCCGCCTGTTTTGTGCGGTGTGATCCCCCAGTTGTGATAGGTCGTGGACAGAAGGGACTCGAAGCGGACATCGCCCGGATTCTTCGGGTCCGGTGCGTATAGTTCATGCCCGCGCAGCGTGTCGATGATCTCCCGCGCGATGGCCTGCATCTGCGGGATTTTCCAACGGAGCGGTTGCCAGAGGAAACGCAGGTATTCCGAAAGCGCGGCGCTCGTTTCCGGGGATTGCCCGTTTTCGATCGCCTTCTTCACGCCGCCAAGCAATGCGTCCTTGGTCGCTTTGTGTTGAAGGATGCGCATCGCGGGGTCCACCCGCATGACCGATGTCCGGTTCATGTCCGGCCAGTAGAACTCGTGGTTGGCCAGGGCGCCGGCCACGCCGTTGTCGATGGCGGTGAGCGCGGCTCCCTTGGCGTTGGCGCGCAGTGTCTTCAGGCGCAAGGCCAGTGCGGCGGCGGTTTCCTCTCCGCGATTCGCGGCGACGGCGGCTTGATAATCCTTCACCAGACGGTCAACTTCCGTATTCAGCGACGCCTGATCCAGGCCATAAACGGCGGCCAGACAGGGATCGCCGAGACGTTGTGCGGGTGCCGACGGGTCCGGAGTGAAGACTTCGTTCCCCTTCAGGATTTCGAGTAATTTCTGCCTCCAGACGACCTTTGGCGCGGGCTTTTTCGCCGCGGGTGGCGGTAGCTGGTCGCCGATGGTGGTGATCCGTGCCGCCAGAAGGTCGCAGGCGAGCTGGGTGCGGCCCTTCTTGATTCCGGCGACCAGTTGCTCCTCCACTTCCGCCTGCGCGGCGGGCAGTCCGATTCCGAAGGCGCGCACGCCGTGAGCCGCGCCGAAACACGGGTCCAATGCGGAAATTCCGGGTTTTTTGGGGTCGGGCTGATGCGTGTAAAACTCTTTGCCCTTGAGCGTTTCGAGCAGTTTTTCAGACCAGGAAACCTTGTCGGCCTGCTCTGGAATGAGCGCGCCCACGGCGGCAATCCGCTGGGAGAGCAAAAGCGTGTCCGCCGGTGTCCGCGCGCCGGTGACTTTGCCGCGCAAGTCTGACAAAAGCGCGGCTTTCACGGCTGGCAATCCGTCGCGCGCAACCCGGTATTTGGCGAAGAGCGCATCGGCTCCGTCCTCAAGATAGGCGGCGATTTTTTTCACTGCGGACGGATCCGTCGGCACCGGCAGCGAGTTTAGTTTTTGATCCAGGGTCTTCTTGAATGGTGCCAGATATTTCACGCCGTCAGGGCATCCCGGTTTCTTTGAAACAGCGGCCACCGCGCGTTCGATGACTTGATAGAAACCGAGTTGATGTTCGGGTGTCGCGAGTGTTGATTGAACTTTCCGCAGGATTCCGATATGATAGGGATTGATGGCGACCGCGCTTGCCAGGAGCGCGTTTCCATACTTTTCCCGCGTCTGCTGTGGCAGAGACTGTTCCAGTGTCCAGGCCAGGTTGGCGTCCACGAAAGCCTGCAGGCCGAAATTCAGACCCCAGCAAACCGAATGGAGTTTGTTGAGGTCGCTCCCGACCGGTTCCGGCTTGCCCGCGCCGAAGAAATAGGACGCGCTGGTGTTGCCGCCGCCGAACGAGTAAAGCCCCTTCGCGTCGCGGTTGAACCCGCCGGGGAAGGAATGGCCGGGCGACGAGCAGGCCACCATGGATTTGCCAAGGACGGCGCCGGCCACGCAGTTGGTGTGGGTGTGCGAGCCGCAGACACCGCCCCAGAGCCGTTTGCCGGGATAGGAGTTATAGGTGAAATCAAACGGCTGGAGACGGCTGAGCGTGATGAGGTAGGGGTTGCTTTGCGCGATCAGGCCGATATACATGATGTAGCGCATCGGGTTGATGCCCTTGGCCTT
>CAYXZE010000329.1:0-3424 GCA_964469395.1 uncultured Luteolibacter sp. | reverse complement strand
TATAAAGCTGCGGGTTGAGCGCCGGATCGTTATACATTTTGAACTGATAATAGACGGCGAAGGTCCGGGTGCCGGCGGTGACTTCCGCGATCAGCTCGCCGAGGCTTTGCGTGAGATCGGCGCGCTGGCGGGCGATGCGGGCGAGTTTTTCCGCGCAGGTCGCGCGGTGGGCTTCGGAAGCATCCTCGCGGGCCGTTTGCTCGTGCATGTGGAATTCCTTGAGGGCGAGGATCGACAGGCGGTCGATGATCATGCCGGGGGTTTCGGAATTCCGCGGCACGCCGGATTCGCGCGGTTGGAGGGTGGCGACGAGGACCTTGTCCATTTCCTCGATGAAATTGTTCCGCTCCTGGTTGAAGCGGTCGATCGCGCGCTTGGCCTGGTGGACCCGCTCGGAGCCGAGGTCGTCGCGGCGGGCGACGTCTTCCTCGTGCCACAGTTCGAAGTTCCGCAGGTGGTTTTCCCGCACCAGGCGGAGGAATCCGTCACCGGTGGCGGCGGGAGTTTCCTCGTGCCATTTGGCGGTGAGAGTGGCTTGGAGGGCTGAGATTTCGTCCGGATTGAAGTGCATCGTCTGGCGGATAAGGCAATTACGGTTGCAGGGAGCGGAACGGGAGGCAAGCCTGAGTGATGCCGAAAACGCAGCCCTCTTTTGCCCCGAGCAGTTTGCTGGTCATCAAGCCGTCGTCGCTGGGCGACATTGTCCATGGCTTGCAGGTCATTCAAATGGTGGCGCGGCGGCTGCCGGAGTGCCGGATCACGTGGGTCGCGCGGGATCGGTTCGCGCCGCTGGTGGAGGCCGCGCCGTTCGTGCACGAGGTGATTCATTTCCAGCGGAAAAAGGGCCTGCACGGGCTGCTGGATGTGATGAAAACCCTGCGCGGCAGGCGTTTTGACGCGGTTTGGGACATGCAGGGGCTGTTGCGTTCCGGGCTGATGGCGCTGGCCGCCCGCTCATCGGTGAAACGGGGCCGCCATGACGGACGGGAAGGGGCCGGTTTGTTTTCCCGCAAGGTCCGCATGCCTGCCGGGCAGGGTCCGCATCACGCGATTCCCGTTCTGCTGGAATTCGCCCGCACCCTCGGCATCGAGGAGGATGTCGCCATCCCGTTGAAGCTGCGTCCGGGGCCGGATTGCGCTTGGAAATCCTTTTTTGAGGGCGATCCGTGGCACAATTTCGTCATTTTCACCGACAGCCGGGGCGCGGAAAAGGAATGGCCGAAGTTCAGCCAATTGACGGAGCTGATCCTCGAGCGTCTGCCGGAAAGCCGCGTGGCGTGGTGCGCCGGCAGCCCCGCCGCGCCGGATTTCCCTGTGCCGGACGGGCGTTTTCTGAACCTCACTGGCTGCCCCTTTGATGAAATGATCGAACTGGCCCGCCAGCCGTCGGTGTTCATCGGCAACGACAGCGGCCCGATGCATCTTTCCGCGGCGGTGGGAAATCGCGTGCTCGCCATTTTCGGTCCCACGTCGCCCGCGCGTTTCGGCCCGTGGCCGCCGGGGTCGTCGCGCACCGCTTCCATCGTCGCCCCGCAGGGAAAATTGGCGGACCTGACCCCGGAGGCGGTCTTTGAGGCGGTGGAGCGGTTGATTTACGGTAGAGCGGTGGATTCAGGGAGTCGCCAGTGAGGGGATTTCCCGGGCGGGCAGCGCGGTGATGCATTCATTCAGTCGCGCAATCATTCTTGAAAATTGCTTTTTAAAAATTCAAATTGCAAGGATTATTTGAAGGTGGCTGATGCTAGGAAGCTTCAAATCTCGCAGAAAAAATGCTTGTGTTCGGGCGTGAGTTCATATGGCTTGCGAGTGTTGATTTCCGATTTTGTGCCATGAGTTCGCCTCCGAAAATACGTGCATTCAAACAATTGCGGCGTGCCCGGCGGGTGTTGCTGCTGCTGGGGAACTATTATCTGGAGAATCACCGTGGCATCGCCCGTTACGCGCGGGAGGCGCATTGGGTCCTGGATGCTTCCTACATGCGCTCGGGCATCGTTGGCGCATTGACAGGAAAGGTGGATGGCATTGTCGGGCTGATCACTCATCCGCGGGATCTTGAGGCTCTGAAGCACTTTAAAAACGTGCCGTTGGTGGACTTGTCCGCCGCATGGGGGACCGAGGCTCTGCCGGATCAAAGCGGAAGGCGGGTGCCGCGGGTGTTGCTGGACAACGCGGCGATCGGCAGCCGGGCGGCGCAGCATTTCATCGTGCGTGGATTCAACCACATCGCGCTGTTCAATCACGGGAATTTCTACTTTGAGCGCGAGCGGAAGGCGGAATTCGAGGCGGAGATCCGGCAGGCCGGGCGCGTCGTTCACGAGATCGAATACCATCGCTGGCTGGCGGAGGCGCCTCAGGGCAAGCCGTCCGGAATGGAAAGCTGGTTGATGCGCCGCCTGGGGCGGGAAGTGAAAAAACTGCCCAAGCCGCTGGGAGTTTTCTGTCCGAGCGACGAGACCGGCGCGCGGGTGCTGCACGCCTGCGAGGATGTCGGCCTGCGGGTGCCGGAGGAAGTGGCCGTGCTCGGTTGTCACAATGACGAGCTGACCTGCAATTTCACCTTGGCGCCGCTGTCGAGCGTCGATGACGACATGGAGCTGCAAGGCTACGAGGCGGCGCGACTGCTGGATTGCCTGATGAACGGCGAGCCGCAGCCCGCGGCACCGATTCTGATTCCGCCGAAAGGCATCGTCACTCGCGCCAGCTCGGACATTCTCGCGGTGTCGCATCGCGAGGTGGCCACGGCCCTGCGGTTCATTTGGCAGCATTACACCGAGCCGATCCAGACCCATGACGTGGTCGCCGCCGCCGGGCTGTCCCGGCACCATTTGATGCGGCAGTTTCACACCCACCTCGGCCGCAGCATTTCGGATGAAATCCTGAGAAAACGGGTGGAATACGCCAAGCGGCTGCTGGTGGAGTCCGATCTGAAAGCCTGGCAGATCGCCGAGACCTGCGGTTTCAGCAGCATCGTCCATCTCAGCACCGCTTTCAGTCGTCTCACCGGCCAGGCCCCCAGTCGTTTCCGCAGCGAGCACCAGGGGGATCGATCCTCCCCGAGCCCGGAATCTCCAGAGTCCCCGCCAGTCCCGGAGGCGGAGGCGTTGGAGTTGGCGGAACCGTGATCATTTGCCTGTCCCGTGCTGTGGTCGTTTCAAGCGAATCGAGCCGCGCATCGGGTCGGGTGAAAAGTTTGGGAGCTTGTTTTTCAGGAGATTCCAATCAATTTTCTTTTCATTGAGATTTTTTTTGACAGAGTGCCCGACTTTGCTAATGTCCCGCCGCTCTTCCCCACAGCAAGTCAGGGGTGCCGCGCTCAGTCTCGTTTCAATCGGGATCGGACGCGGTGTTTTTGTCGGGTTGAAGGAAGGGCCTACATGTCAGATTGCTCGCGTAGCTCAGGGGTAGAGCGCATCCTTGGTAAGGA
>CAYXZE010000328.1:0-3448 GCA_964469395.1 uncultured Luteolibacter sp. | reverse complement strand
TCTTCCACCAGCAGCACCCGGGCCCCGCGGGGAGCCTTCGGGATCGGTGCCGCCGGGTCCGGCTGCCAGCCGGTCAACACTTCGGCCAGAGCCCCGGCCAGTTGCGCCGGGCGCAGCGGCTTGAGCAAAAACCGCCGGAACAAGCTTTTCCCGCCAGACGAATGGGAGGATTCCAAACCGGTGGAGGACGCCAAAACCAGGGGCAGCGCCTCGCAGCCGGGAACTTCCCGGATGGCCGCCGCCAATTGCCAGCCGTCCATCCCGGGCATCGCGCCGTCGAGCACGGCGAGGTCATAACCAGCGTCATCCCTGCGGCAGGCGGCCCGCACTTGCGCCAAGGCCGTCGGGCCGTCGGCGGCTTCCGCCACTTTCATGCCCCAGCGACGCATCAGGGCACCGGCCACCGCGCGGTTGACCGCATTGTCATCCACCAGGAGGACGCGCTTGCCGGCGAGTGATGGCAGGGAGCAAGGCATGCGGTCGTCCCGGTCGGCCACCTGCTCCGGCGTGGCCGTAGGCAGGGAAAGCTCGAACCAAAAGGTGGAGCCGTGGCCCGGCGCGCTGGTGACGCCGGTGCGGCCGCCCATTTGTTCGATGATGCGGGCGGAAATCACCAACCCAAGTCCGGTGCCCCCGTGCCTGCGGGTGGTCGAGGTGTCGGCCTGCGAAAAGGGCTGGAACAGTTTCGCCTGCGCTTCCGGGCTGATGCCTTCACCGGTGTCGATCACTTTTACCCGTAAATCATGCGGACCTTGGCCCTGAGTAATCACCACCCGCACCCAGCCGCGCTCGGTGAATTTGATGGCGTTTCCGGTCAGATTGGTCAGCACCTGACGCAGCCGGGTGGGATCCCCCAGGCGCAGGTCCGGCAAGTCGTCGGGAATCTCCAACTCGAGTTCCAGTTTCTTGGCGGCGGCCTGAGGAGCCAGCGCCTGCAGGGTGCGGCCGGCCATGTCGTGCAGCGAGAAGCCGATCATTTCCAGTTCCATGCGCCCGGCCTCGATCTTGGAGAAATCCAGGATGTCGTTAATGATCGTCAGCAGGTCCTCACCGCTGCTTTGGAGCATTTCCAACTGCTCGCGCTGGCCGACCTCCAGCGGTGTGTGGGACAGCAGCTCGGCCATACCCAGCACGCCGTTCATGGGCGTGCGGATCTCGTGGCTCATGTTCGCGAGGAATTCCGATTTGAGCCGGTTGGCGGATTCCGCGAGCGCGGTGGTGTGCTCCAGCCTTGCGCGGGCCTCGACCAAATGGCGGCGGTCTTCCATGAATGATTCCACCGCGCGCGCCATCTCGGCGATCTCGTCCCGTCCATACACGGGAATGTCCGTCATCGCCGCCGCCCCGGCCTCGCCGCGCAAGCAGACGCTGATAGCTCCCATGCGCAGCACAATGCGCCGCCTCACCAGGTAAAAAGTGGGCAGGAAACCGAGCACCAGACTGGCAATCAGCAAGACCGCGAGCTTCGCCTCGCTCCTGCGGGAAGCTTTCAAGTGCGACGCGACCGCGAGGTCATACCGACGCGCCGCCGTGTCGGCAGCCGTCCGCGCGACCTCGGTGATCCTCTCCCCCTGCTTGCGAAGCTCCATGGAGTAGCGGCGCAGCGTTTCCCGCCGCGTCAGCGCTTTTTTCCGGAGTGTGAAAGGATCGTCATCGCCGATTTTACCGGAGGGGGCGGCGTCTTTCGGCGGCTGAGCGACTCCGGCAGCAGAGTCGGTCAGCGCCAACCGCAGCAGGTCGGCGTTGCTTGAATTTTCCCGTTCCAATTCTCTGGCGACCGCCCGTCGGAAGGCCTCGTCATCGTGCAAGGACGCCTGTTTGAGCGCGAGCACCACATTCACCGCGATGCGAAAGGCCTGGCTGTGCAGGCTCAGGTCCAGGATGTCGTCGCCCGTATCGTCCTGAATGAGTTCCGGCAAGAGGTCCTCGATTTCGGTCATGCGCCGTTGCAAGGAGTCGGCCTGCATGGCGAGGGCGCGGTCATCGTCCGCCAGCAGCATGTGCGCGGCCTCGGTGGATACGCCATCGGCGAGCGTGGCGATTCGCGTCGTGGTGCGCAGCGATTGCAATTGGAGTCCGGAAATGGCCAGCATCCGGCGGTTCACTCGCTCCATTTCCCAAAGCGCGGCGACGAGTGAAACGCCGGCGAGTCCGAGCATGATCGCAAAGACCAGCCGGAACTGCAGCCGCAGCGAATCGGGAAATGTTTTCATGGATGAATCGGAAGGGAGAATTCAGCGGCGCCAGATTTTACGGTATGCGTCGCGGTAGCCGTTGTCGGGATCGAACCGTTGCCGCGGGCCGCCGTCATGCGCGATGTTTTGAGCGTCCACCTTGTGGATGCGCGTCACATAGCCGCTCGGAGGCTGGCCGGCGAAGGCGCGGTTCAGTTCATCCATCATTTGCCAACCCTGAAGGTTAAGCGGCTCGGCGACCGTGCCGGACTGATAGAGGCCGGCACGGATGCGGATATACGCCGAGATGCTGCCGTCGCCGGCGGAAACGCAACGCACACCCGACTCCGGCGGGATGCCCGCGATGGCGAAGGCCGTCGTGGAATGATCGAAATAAAGGTCGTTGATGGCGAGAGCGTGGGTCCACTTCGCGCCATATTGCGCCAGCAACCGGCGGGCCACCTCCGGCATCCGCGCCGCGGTTTCGGTTAGCGGCAGATCGCAGATTTCCAGCACTTCACACCCCGGGGTGTCGCGCACGACCCCGGCCATGATCTCGGACTTGGTCACGGCAATGGCATGGTTCGAGTCGGTAAAAATCACCACGCCCGCCGGGCCTTGCCGGTCGCGCAGGGCTGCCGCCGCAGCCACACGCGCCACGAGTTTCGGATCCGTGGTCACATTGAACAACACCGGCGTGCCGGGAATCGGACCGGGCTCGGCACCGGAATGCCATGCCACCACGGGAATGTTTGCCAGAGGCTTCAGCGCTTCCGCGTTTTTCGCCGCGTCAAAGCCGCCGAGGATCACCCCGTCTGCCTTGGCTTTCAGCGCCTCACCGACCGCAACCGCGCAGGCTTTCGTATCGCCGCCCCGCAGGTCGGTGATCTTTACCCGCCAGCCGAGCGTGCGTGCGGCCTCGCGCACCCCCATCGCCACACCGAGCACGCCTCCGTTTTTCAAATCCCCGGCGATGAAAACGATATGCTTGTCCTTCGCGGCGGCGGGGCCGTCAACAGGGCCGTCCCACAGGGTGATGCGCGCCTCCGCCTGCGAAAGCTCCCCGTCGGCGGGGGACGGTTTCGTCACGGCGGTTTCCGTGGCCGCCCACACCGCCGTCCCTGCCGTGCCGGCCAAAACCACCGCCATACGCATGGTCCGCGAAATCAGAGTGCTGGATGTGATCGGCATGGTTCAATCCCGGTTAGTCGATTCTGGTGTTAGAAGGGAAGATGGCTAACCACGGAATACACGGAAAAAGAGAAGATGATGGG
>CAYXZE010000327.1:0-3454 GCA_964469395.1 uncultured Luteolibacter sp. | reverse complement strand
CAGGCCATGGCCGCCATGGCGAGAAGCAGGATGAAATGAGGCGCACGGAAAGGGGTATTCATGGGACGGAAATGGAATCGACGGCGGAGGCCGGTTGTGACAGCGCGCCGAGGGCGGCGGCGATCAGAAGGGGTGGAAATGAGGAACCGCACATTCATAAGGTCATTTGAATGAGATGAAAATGATTGTGCGCCAGTGCCGGGGCATCACAAGCAACTTGTTTTCAACGGTGTCAAAAAAGGACACCGGCAGTTCGCAATTGGAGCAAACTGGCGGAACGGGAGGGATTCGAACCCTCGGTAGTGTTACCACTACGTTCCCTTAGCAAGGGAGTGCTTTCGACCACTCAGCCACCGTTCCGGGTTGCAGGTCGGGAGGTTTGAACCATAGCCGACGCGAGTCGTCAACCCTTGGCAGGTAGAAACCTTCCGGAAATTGAAATTAGTCGATTTTAGTCCGCCGTTGGTCGCTCTTCAGGTGGCTCGGGAGTCGTTTCGACAGGAGTCTCGACGGCGGCAGGTGCCGGGGATTCTTCGATGACTTCGGCGGTTTCCTGGGCCTCGGGTTCGGAAGCCGGGGCTTCGGTGACCGCTGGCGGGCAAACTTCCGGCTGGAGTTCGGCGGTTGGCTCGCTGGAAGCCACTTCGACCTCGGGTGCGGCGGGTTCATCCGCAGCGGTGTCTCCGGCAGAGGTGTTAGAAGTTCCGCCCTCGCCCTCGGACTTGGCCTTCTTGGATTTCTTTTTCTTTTTGGCCTTCTTCTTCGGCTCTCCGCCAGCTTCAGCGGCGTTGGCCTCGCGGAGGTCCTGGACGACGAGTGTGTCGTCGGTGTAGAGCAGGATGTGGCCTTGATGGAGCAGCCAGAAGAGGTCGGCGGCGTATTCGGCGGGCGGGGCGGTGCTGCCTTCCGGCAGGACGGCTTTCCACAAACCTTCCAGCTTGGCCGGGCTGTTTTCCCGGATCCATGCGACCATTTTTCCGGGCCGCTCGGCGAGCACGGCATTGAGGGGGAGGGGATGCGGACGGGCGGGGCCGGTGTGGAGTTTTCCCTGGCGTTTGAAAACGGGCAGGTGCTCGGCCTCGACGGCGCGGCACACGGCGGGGATCAAAATGGCCGGATGGTTGCGGGCGTGGGTGCCGGCGATCTTCAGCGAGACGAGCAGCGAAGGTGAGAGGTTTTTCGCGGGGATGGCACCGGAGACATCGGCGACGCGGACTTCTTCAAACGCCTTGTCGAAACAGCGGGTGCCGACGGCGCGCTCGGCTTCGGCGCGGTCGTCGATCCAAGCGTCGTCGCCCTCGCCCTTGATCCGCCAGCGGGTCTTTTTTTTGGTCGTTTCCAACCAGGCGTTCACGGCTTCCTCGCCGCGCTCGGTGCGGACTTTGGCCGCGTAGGCCTCGAAGGGCATGTTGGCGAAACGCTCGCGGTGCAGGCGGCGGAGGTTGGTCTGATAGGAATGGAAATTGACGGGACCCAGCCACTCGCCGGAAAGACCGCAACGGGCGATGGCCTGGAAATTGCCGGTCGGTGGATCGACCTCGATGGTTTCCTCTTCGATCAAATCATGGCGCAGCTCGGAGTTCCAGAGATGGCGGACGGCTTCCTCACGGGTGAGGAAAACGGATTCTTCCAGCTTGCCGCGGATGAGCGGGGCGTGGGGCTCGGGGGCTTCGAAAACCGCCCGGCAGCGGGCTTTTTCCGCGAGCAGGATTTTGGCGACATCGAACAACGCATAAACCCGCGCGACCTGATGGACTTCCTTGCCGATGAGATGCACGGCCTGTGGATCCGGCGCCACGGTGGCGCGCACGCCTTCTTCCGGGCCGACTTCCACGCGCTGCGGCGGGCCGCTACGGCGATCCTCGTACTTGCCGCCACGACCTTGGGATGGACGACGCTCGCCGCCTTCGCGCGAGCCGCCGCTCCTTGGTCCGCGGTCGCGATCATCGCGGCGTGGCGGGCGGCTTTCGCCTCCGGAAAATGCCTTGGGTTTGCGCTCGGTCTTGTCGCTGGCGGCGCGCGCCCACGCGGGTCCGAGGGCGAAGCTGGACAGGAGGCTGCTCAATGGATCGGTTTCAGAATCACTCACGACGCGCAGTCTAAAGAGCGAATTTGAAAATGACAAACTCCGCTTGCATCAAAATCACGGGGCGTTTCCGGTCTGCAACAGGGCGAGAATCCGCCGCGTGGCTCCATCGTGACGGGCGAGCAAGGCGGATGCGCTGCGGGTCATGGCTTGGGCTTTTTTGGAATCAAGCGCGGTGACGATGGCCTGCGAGAGTGCCGCCGGATCACTTGCGGAAATGGCTCCGCCGCTCTCGATAAGTTGGCCGGCGAGCGGTTGGAAGTTTTCCATGTGCGGGCCGAAGATCACCGGTTTTTCCGCAAGGATCGCCTCGCACGGGTTCTGGCCACCAGTGGAAAGAAAGCTTTTGCCGATGATGACCGCATCGGCATGCGCCGTCCAATCGCGGAGTTCGCCCGTGGAATCGATGACGAACACGTGGCGGCGATCACCGGTCGCCGCGAGTTCTTGAAATGACGACCGCAACACCACCTCGAACCCGGCTTTCTCCAATTCCGCCTTCACCTCCGCCCGCCGTTCCGCATGGCGCGGCACGATCACCGGCAGTGCCTCGGGATGCGCCTCACGGATCGCCTCCGCGATCCACGCATCCTCGCCCGCATGCGTGCTGGCCGCGAGAATCACCGGACGGTTTCGCCCGAAGGCATCGAGCATTTCCTGAAACTCCGCGTGGCGCGCGGGCCGCCCGCCGCTGCCGGGGTCGAATTTCAAACTGCCCGTGTCGTGGATTTTTTCCCGGCTGAGGCCGAGTGTTTCCCAGCTCGCCGTGTCACCGGCCTGTTGGATCGCCACCGCATCCAGCAAGCTGTAAATCGGTCGCAGCCACGCCGCGAACTTGGCAAACCGCCGCGCCGATCGCGGCGACATGCGGGCATTCACCAAGCGGACGGGAATGGTCCGCCGCCGGCATTCCAATAAAAGATGCGGCCAGACTTCGCCCTCGATCAGGACGATTTGCGCCGGTTCGAAGCGCTTTAAATAGCGGCGGACCATCCAGCGGAAATCGAGCGGAGAATAGGTGACACGCAGTCCCGGAATCCGCGCCGCCGTCGCCACCGCGTGACCGGTGGCGGTGCCGGTGGCAAGCACGAAGCGGCGGTCGGGTTCATTGATTTGCCACTCGCGGATCAGCTTCAGCGCCAACAGCGACTCGCCGACACTCACCGCATGGAAATGCACCGCGCCGCAGGGTTCGTGTTCCAGAGGCACCGTATAAATCGCCGCGCGTTCCCCCAGCCGCGTGCCAAATCCGCCGCGCCGCAGCATTTTCACAATCCAGCCGGGAAATGCCGCGATGAAAAGCAGCGGCAACAACAGCCGGTAAAGCGCAAGGGCGGTGAACAATCGCATCGGCGCGGAGGGTAGGGG
>CAYXZE010000326.1:0-3460 GCA_964469395.1 uncultured Luteolibacter sp. | reverse complement strand
CCCCGCTGATATCAAATTCAAGCTTTCCTACGATCTGAACCGCACCGGAAGTGCCGGGATTATAAGTTCCAAAGTCACCATTGACTTCTGCCCCGCCAGCGCCAGTAAGACGCAGGGAAAACTTGTTATCCGCCAGACCGATCGCGGGGCCATTCGGGTTGGTTGTGGTTACTCCCGCAGCGCCCAGTCTCAGCCAGAGCGCATATCCGGTATCAGCGCCGGTTTTTTGAAATGTCGCCGAAAAATACAAAGGATCCACGGATGACCCGATGAAAGTTGTATTTAGATTCCGGTAGTTCCAAAAGGACGCGCCGCCAGTTCCCGAACCAGTCACGGAATACTGATTGGAGGCAATCGCTCCGGTCGTGCCAATGGACTGCCACGCTCCACTCCAGTTGCCGGTGCCACCGTTGTTGCCGGTGAGGTTGCCATTGGGATAGGAGAAATCCTCGGTGACGATGGTGGCTCCATGGGCGGCGGAAATCATCAGCGAGGCGGCAAACAGGCGGTTTTTCAAACAGGTTATTTTCATATTGGGCGAATTTGGGGAATTGATGGTTACAAGGATCAATTTCCGTATCGCCCGTGCCGTTAACAAAAAAACGCCGCGTTGATTTCAGCGACCTCCGTCAAACCGGACGGTCTCACTGAGTCGCCGGATCTCGTCCGGCCCCAACACCCCTTCGAAAATGTAGAGTTCGTCAATTTCCCCGCCGAAATAACGGTGGGGAACACCATCGGCGGATCGCAGGCGTTCCTGCGACTTGCCCATGATGAGCGGCGTGGACCGGGAGTGGTCGGTTTTCGTGTCGATCTGCGGAGGCTGGGCGCGGTTCTTATTGCGGTGGTCCACGGATTGGCAGGACTCTTCCGCACCATCGACATAAAGGCGCACGTCAGGCAAACGGTCCTGACCCAAGCCGCCGCTGTAGGTGACGGCGATGCAGTGCCAGTTACCGTCCGCCAGATTGGTGCCGCCATGGCGCCACCAGCGGCCAAACGTGACATAGGCGACCGCGACTGGCGGTGCGGCATGATGCTTTGCCCCGCTGGGTGCGGATGCCATGAAGTTGAATTTCCAGCATACCGGTTCGCCGGGGGATACGCGGGCTCCCCACACGATTCCGCCGGCGTCATAGCTCGGCAGGACTCCTTTGGGAAAACGCACCCACATGACGACGGTGCGTGGCTTGTCGCCGTCGATGCCGGGCCAGTTGGTTTCCACGTGGTCGCCCTTGCCGTCGAATGAGAGCGCCCGTCCTCTCACGCCGCTGACCAGGCGGGTCGCCGCAGGTCTTCCGTCACTTTGCAAGAGCCTCGCGCTCAAACCGGCAAGCGCCGGATGGTTACCATCGGCTTGGAGTCCCTGCCCGCCGATTTCATCGAAAGACCAATGGAAGAACGGCAGGGAATCGGGAAGGGATTGGTGGAATAATGTGGCATTGACGGGAATTTCGCGAAGGCGGGAACCGGTGCCCTCCACCCGCCGCGCCAAACCCGCCGTCAGGGTCTCCGCCGCGCCACCGGCCGGCGTGGCCGTCACCTTGCCGGAAAGCACATGGACCTGCGCTCCTTCATCGGCCTGCGGAGCCACCACGCCGAACTCGGTGCCCAGATCGACGACCTCCAGACCACTCGTCGTGACCTTGAACCCGGTTTCGTCTGGAGGCACATGGAAGCGGGCGGAGCCTTCGTTCAGGTGCAGTTGGGAGCGCGAGACCAGTGTCAGGTCGGCAGGCCCGCTCACATAGCCGGTGACCCCGGAGGCGAATTTCAATTCCACGACTCCCTGCCGCAGCATGAGGCGGGAGCCCACATGCATGCCATTCGCATCGCCACTCCTGCCGTTTGACGTGTCGGAAGCCGCATGAGCCATCTCGACGAGGGAACCCGGCGCGGCGCGGAAAGTCAGCAGCGGGCGGCGCGCTCCCAGCCATAAGGTTTGCAGGGCGAGAAGGGCGAATGCCAACACTGCGGCGGCGGCGAGGCCGGTGATGATTTGTTTTCTCCGTTTCTTTGCCGCGGCCGCTTGGGTGGAACGGGCGGATAATGCCGATTGGCGCACCACGGGAGGCACGATCAGGCTGTGTAACAGATCGTGCATTTCCGCCAGTTGGCGGTAGCGACGGCGTGCCTCCGCCGAGGTGGCCAGGGTCCGTTGCAGAGCCGTAAAATCCTCGGGCGGCAGCTCGTTGTCGAAAAATCGCAACACCCACTCATCGAAATCTCCGTCATTCATGAAATGCCTCCTTGTCCGGAAAGCTTGTGATCCATGCAGTTGCGAAGCCAGCCCCGCAGCCGGAACAGGGTGACGCGCAGGGATTCATGGCTGCGTCCGATACGGATCGAGTGACGTCTCATCTCCTCGGAAGAGGTATAGCGTGCCCGCAGCAGCAGGCGGTTCTCGGGAGTGAGTCGCTCAATGCAGACGGTGAGAGCTTGCCGTCTGGACTCCATTTCCATGGTCTCGGGGAGTTCCTCCTCGTCCGCCAAGGTTGCCAGAACGGCTTCGTCGAACACCTGGCAACCGCGGCGGCGGAGTTTCTTGCTGTGATTCATCACCTTGTTGCGGGCAATGCATCGGGCCCACGCGCCGAAGTTGCTTCCCGGCCGGAATTCGCCGCGCTTCTTCCAGATTACCATATTGGTTTCCTGAACAAGATCCATCACGTCGGACTGGTTCGGCAGCAACGAATGCACGAACACCCGCAGCACCTCCTGATGTGCGGTCAGGAGTTGCACGAATTCTCTGGTTTTTTTCTCACTGTGCATGGCGGACGTTCCGGCTGACGGAAGACTCGCTTCCGAACGGCAAACCGGGGGGACGCCATAAGATTTCCGGCATCCGGCTGGCGTTAACAAGAATTTCCCAAAAAATGAATCACACCGCACCAGCCATGCCAAGCCGGCCATGATGCGCGACAGGAGTTCGCCACCCCCTGCGCGAGTTCTGGACGCCTCGGGGTTCCTTGGCTAGCCTCCGCCAAGCCCCCGATGAACGATGTGACCTTGATGCTGCAAAAGTTCGGAAGCGACGACAAGTTGCTGGCCGAGCAACTGCTGCCCGTGGTCTATGACGAACTCCGCGGGCTGGCGGCGGCGCGGATGGCGCGGGAGGCGGCGGGGCAGACGCTCCAGCCCACCGCGCTGGTCCACGAGGCATGGTTGAAGCTGGTCCACGAAGGCGGGCGGACGTGGGAAAACCGCGTCCATTTCTACCGCGCGGCGGCACAGGCGATGCGCCGCATCCTCATCGACCGCGCCCGGCAGAAATCCTCGCTCAAGCGCGCGGGCGGCTGGCAGCGCCTCGACATCGCCGATCTGGATCTCGCGGCGGCCTCACCGGATGACAGCGTGTTGCTCATCGACGAAAGCCTGCAACGCTTGGAACAGACCGATCCCGAAAGCGCGGAAATCGTCATGCTCAAGTTTTTCTCCGGCCTGACGAACAAGGAGGCGG
>CAYXZE010000325.1:0-3469 GCA_964469395.1 uncultured Luteolibacter sp. | reverse complement strand
ACATATTAACGTGAATATTAAACCTATTGTTTTTTCAGTCCATACAGGTAAAAAAAGAAAACCAAACTACCTAATATTGGAAAAAAAAGCAGTCCGAATAACCAAATAATTTTTCTCTCTTTTTTGATATGCAGAGTATTATATAAAACAAATAGTGACACCACCAAAAGCACTATTATAACACACATTATAACGGTTTCCATAATAATATTATTTAATTTTTGTAAGTATATAACCTAAATATTGTTTTGATAAATCAGACAAAAAGCTCAATGGCGTATAGACGGAATGATCCGTATTCTTTAAACGGAAAATCAACTTCTTTTTGTAGCCATATTATCATTTCTTTTTAAAATTATAAAGCAGTAACACAGGATTATCCATTTCTTTGATCCCTAATTCTTTCTGCTTAGCACTAGTGATCTTTTCAGGAAGTATCACACTAACAAAATATTCTCCGCTTGAGGATACAGGGAATGACCACTTTAAATCCTCAAAAAACAAATCTTTAAAACAGGTGTATGTATCTGGATATTGAATAAGTATTCTGTGATTTTCCTCTGGATTCACCACATCTATCCCTTTGGTGTAAGAGATTAACATATTGTTGTCCGTAACTTGAACAGGCCTCCAAATCCCTCGTCTTTCATCATTAACCAAATGCTCTAACAATCTATCCTGACTTTTAAAGTCTTCTTTTTTAATCCCTTTACTACCAAAGTCTAATACATATTTTGGTATTGGCTGATATTCGTTCTCTATTGAATAGATCGTATCATTCAACAAGTAACTTACATAAATATTGCTATTGTTCCTGCTAAAATATTTATTCTTTGTTAATATGGATACACCTTTACCTATTTTCGAATCATTAAACAAATACTTTCGAATAATATTACCCTCTTTATCAAATACAAGCAGGTCATAAGGATATTCTTGGTGGTCATTCCCTATATTTAACGCGTTATGCGAAAAACCGAGGATTGTTTTATCATCTATATATTCCAGAGATCTTAGAAACAAACTAATACTTTTCTCCATTTTGAAATTACCCTGAAGATCATAAAAAAGCAATTTCTTTGTTCCCTGGTCATAAATAATGACCTCGTTATTAATTGAATCAACAGCCATATCCATCGGTTCAATATATTCTCCCGGCCCTTGCCCTATCAGACCAATGCGATGTAAAAATTCACCCTTCTGATTAAAAACAAAAACACTCTTTGATTTTGAGATATCCAAAACAAAGACCCGACTTTTGGCAAAAATAACCTTATGAACTTCACCAACTATAGATTCCGGGGTAGTTTCGAGTACTATCAACTGATAATCATGTATTACGTCTTCTGCCTTCAATAGATCAACTGATTCCACATCGTCAACCACAACTGTATTGAACGACCTGCCCGTAGATGCTATTTCCCTATTCGAATCAAAACAGGAACATACGAACAGCATACATGACAAAACTATACTTTTCTTTAAAAGAAAACATATCTTTTTATTTTTCAACATAAACATTATTTATTTTAAATAATATATTGGATTGCCCGGCACAAGATGGAATTTCTTATACCGAGCATATTAACTAACCTCTACATTCACATTCTGCCGATAAAAACAGAGTAATATTGCAACATGCATAATATCCACTTATACAGGTAACTGAACATTCGCGAGCAGTTCCTAACTGCTTTTCAATAGTGATGAAGCCCCCCGAAGTTTTAATTCAAATTCATTTCTAGATAATAGTAAAAAAAATACGTTACAATATTTTATGGGTGAATTAATGTTCCAGGCTTTAATCGAAACGATTTAACAATGTATTCAATACTATTAACATATAATTCGAAGTCCTCTGAAGAACTATACTCAATTTCCATAAATTTCTCTTGCTCTTGCCACCTCCATTTTCGAGTTTTCAAGAGATACGACTCTCCTTTTGGGTCAACCCCTTCAAGCTCAAAATCCGCAATAATCATTTGGTTTTCATTGATAACAAAGATAGAAGTATCATATTTAGAGGTGTGTCTTTTAATATTTTTATCGCGATCTTTTACGAACTCTTCCAGCTTGTAGTTATCTTTATCTCTTTTCATTAGGGTGGAGACCACGATCGCCAACGTACCTTTAAATGCAGGTTTCGTTGCCCCCCTAACTGAGTTAACAAAATAGCATGAGTTGTAAAACAGCTCCTTATAGCTTGTTACCTTGTTTTTTTCCTCGGCAGGAGATGCAGTCGCATACTCCAATCCGATTGGAATGCTAACTGTATAAAAATCATTTTCCACTTGCTTATATTCAGCACCTGTGTTGATCGCTAAGGGATCGGGCAGATCAAACACCAAGATTTTATTCGTACTTTCTAAGGATGTGGCATATATTTTTTTGAATTTTTCGGAAACGCAAAAAGATAGGATTGGCTTATTTAAGGGGTACTTGGCCTTCAAATTACCTTCCCAATCCCATAATTCAATACGAGGCAAAAAACTACTAAAATCAATCTCACTCTTTGGTTTCTCTATATTCAGTGTATAAATGTTTTCCTGAGTCGCAGTCGGCTCTGCACGGAAAATAACATTTGATCTTTCTCCAACTGAATAATCGCCTAGGTCATGACTTATATTCACTTCTAGTTCTAGAATTCCATCATCGTATATCCGCATCTTATTGTGGTAAAGGTAGAATACTGCAAACTTGGTGTTTTTCGGGTTGACAACAGGTGCTTTTTTGAAAACTTGATATCGTTCGATATCATTTGATATTCCATAAGTATTAGCCGGATACTCTCCAAATTTGACACCATCTACTCCAGATCTGATATTACTCATGCGATATTCGTAATTTCCTTCCAACATATCTGTTATATATATAGAATCGTTTATCATAACTAAACGATTAATAGGATTACCCTCTAGCTGGAGCGGCTTTGTACTTATTCTTTTGGCTTCGTTATTGGTAATTTGTATTGTCACCACCTTATTGTTATCGAGAAGAACCAGATTTCCATCCAATACTCCTAACGAATTGGGATCGATATTCACGAACTCATTTGGGCCATTTCCTTTTTTCCCAAAGGAATATTGCAATTCTAAATCGGGCAGATTAAATACACTAAATAAATCATCACCTGTTTGGTCAAAAACCACTAAGTGATTTTCTAATGAGAGCACTTTCGTAGGCATTAATAGATCTTTCGAAATAAGGACTTCTTTTCCCAGAAGAGTGTCTGCAATAATAGTATCCTCAATATTGTAGACATTTGTGCCGCTTTTACATGAAACTGTAAGCAAAAATACAGCAGCGGTAAAGTAAAGTGATATTCTAACCATTTTGTGCATGTGTTTAACCGAGCTCTGCAAGCTCATCTTTAGATAATTGAGATTAAACAAGCTCCTATTTACTATATTTTTCAGATCCCTCCTTTCGTCGGGATGACAAAAAAGCGATATTTCGCGCCTTCCTACTG
>CAYXZE010000324.1:0-3487 GCA_964469395.1 uncultured Luteolibacter sp. | reverse complement strand
TCGAGATAGCGGCGGGCGGCGGAGGTGATCACGCTGCGCTGGCGGATGTTCTTGCTCATGCGCGGGCGGCGCAGGTCGAGATAGCGGTATTTCATCCGCAGGTCTTCGTTGGAAAGCTCCTTGTCGAGTTGGAACGGCAGCACGTCCGCCTTGTTGACGATGTTGAGGCCGGTGGCGACGATCTCGATGGTGCCGGTGGCGATTTTCACGTTCTCGGAACCTTCCAGACGCTTGGAAACCCGGCCAGTCACCTGGACGACATCCTCATCCCGCAAGGTGTGCGAAAGCGCGGAAACCTCGGGATTTTCCTCCGGGTGGAACACGCACTGGGTGAGTCCCTCGCGGTCGCGCAGGTCGATGAAAATGACGCCGCCGTGATCGCGGGCGGAATTCACCCAGCCGATGAGCGTGACGGTTTGACCAATGTGGGAGTCGCGGAGTTCGTTGCAGTGATGGGAGCGCATGTTAGGAAAATATTAAGAGTTTCAACCACAGATGAACGGGATGAACACAGATGATAGAGATGATTAAGAATGGAGAGACGGGGATCTAGGCGGAGTCAGAGTGACACGACGAAACTGGAGCTTTGCATATTTAAAATTGAGTATCAATCCGACCTGAAGACCAGTGGCACGCAGATAGTTCAACATTCGTCCGACTTCGTGATCAGTGATGCGATCAATGGTTTTGGCATCCACCACCACTTTTCCAAATACAATAAGGTCAGGAATGTATTCTCCAACTTTAGAATCGCGGTAAATGAGTGGGTAGCGCGCTTGCTGCGCGAAAGGGATCTCATGATATCTAAAATCCACCACGAGTGCTTCTTCATATGGCTTTTCATGATATCCATGTCCCAATGAATTGAGAACGGCGAACGCACAACCGATAATCCGTTCGGTTTCCATCGCATGAATCCCATCTCTTCCATCTGCGTCCATCCTGTTAATCTGTGGTTGAAATTCTTCAGGCCAGCAACGGACCGTCGGGTTGAAGGAGCCGGTCGGTCAGCCAGTCGATGACGGTTTCGGCGTTGCCGGTTTCTTCGGTGCGGCTGGCGAGAACCTTGAGCTTGAGTTCGGGATACTCGGCGCCGACGACGAGGGCGAAGCGCGCACCGCATTTTTCGGCACTTTGGAATTGCTTGCCGACCTTGGGGTTGCCCATCGGCAGGTCGGCGGAAATGCCGGCGCGGCGGAGGTCGGTGACGAGGCGCAGGGACTGGGCTCGCTTGGTTTCATCCGCCACGACGACGAAGACATCGCACGCGGAGGCGTTGCGCTGGAGCCAGACTTCCATCTGCATCGCGGCATGCGTCGTTTCCTCGATGAGGTTGCGGATGACGTAGTCCCCCATCGCGAAGCCGGTGGCGGGCAGGTCCACCGCGCCGTCGGAAATCGTGGAAATGAGCGTGTCGTATCGACCGCCACCGGCCACGGCGCGCATCGACTTCTTCGCGTCGAACACCTCGAACACCACGCCGGTGTAGTAGGCGAGGCCGCGGACGATCGACAGATCGAGCTCCACGAAATCGGCGAAGCCGCGGGCGGCGAGTTCCTCGCGGATGGCCAGATAGGCGGACGAGGCGTTCGCCGGATCGGCGATGAAGGCGCGGACGGCTTCGGTGGTTAGAGAATAGGCGGCGAGACGCTGGCTGAGCACTTCCGGTTTCTCGCGCTCGATCTTGTCGATGATGTTGAGGAAATCCGGGATGCCGGATTCGGGAATTCCGTTGGCTGCGGCGAAGTCGATCCACGCCATGCGGTCCGACACGCGGACCACGAAATCCCCGGCGACGAAACCGAAGGAAAGCATCGTTTCAATCGCCAGGGCGATCAGTTCCGCATCGGCTGCGGGGCCGGCTTCACCGAGAATATCGACATTGAACTGGTGGAACTCACGGCCCCTACCCTTCTGCGGTTTTTCGTAGCGGAAGCATTGCCCGATCTCGAACCACTTGAGCGGCTTCGGGAAATCCCGCTGGTGCTGGGCGACGATGCGCGCCAGCGAGGCGGTGACCTCGGGGCGGAGCGTGACATCCCGGCCGCCCTGGTCCTCGAAGCGGAAAAGCTGCGAGGAAAGCTCGCCGCCGGATTTTTTCAAATAGAGTCCGGTGTCCTCCAGAATGGGCGTCTCGTATTCCACGTAGCCGCAGCGGCGGGCCACGTCGCGCCAGGTTTCGAACAAATAATTGCGGACCGCGCATTCACGGGGAGTGAAGTCGCGGAATCCAGGAAGTGCTTGAAAAGTGGGTCCGGCCATGGGCGGGCGGCAGGATGCACGCCGTTTCCAGCAATTCAAGGCGGGATTGCACCGAGTTCCGGTCCAGCCGGAATTTCCGCCATCGCTACAAGGCCGGTCTGAAAAACAAGGAGCGGCGGATTGCCTTCGGCCATGCGGGATGCGCTTCGCGATTGGAATAAATGCTCGCTATCGCTCGCCTGGCATTCCGATCGCCGTGCCCATGGAAAAGCCAATGAGGCGAGCAAGGCGCTTTCCATTGGCTTCTCATGGGCGGGCGATCGGATATCGCCCCTCCTTGACGCGCTCCAAGGAGCGCCGGAATCCGATCGCCGTGCCCGTGTGAGGACCATCCACTTTATTTCTCCCTCTTTTTCCGTGTATTCTGTGTATTCCGTGGTTCCCCATCTTCCTTCATAGGGAGGCTCATGGGCATGGCGGACATCTTTCCGCCCCGAATCTAAGCGAGGCCGAGCTGCTTCGCGGCTTCGGCGGATTTCTTCAGTTCCATCACCGTGATCGGCGGGACGTTGAAAAGGCAATGCTCTCTGCGGGAAAGGTCGAAAAACTTGTGTTCGGCAAGCTGGAGCGACACTTGATACGTGATGAAAACCGTTTCCGAACCCATGGAAAGGGCGATGGAGGAGAGCAGTTTTTCCCGCAGCTCGCGGTCCATGATGGTGAAGGGAATGCCGGAAATGATGTAATCGGGCTCGGTAATCCCCAGCTTTTCCAAAGCCGCCACGAGGTGCAGCGCGTCGGCGTGAACCACGGTCACGCGCTCATCCCGGGCGAATTGCTTTTCCAAATGCGCGGCGAAATGATCGTCCAGCTCGATGAGGATCAACCTCGACTCCGCGTTCATCCGCCGCACGATCTGGCGGGTGTGGCAGCCTTCGCCGGGGCCGAGCTCGATGACCACCCGGGGCTTGGAAAAATCAATCCGCTTCGCCGTGCGCCGCGTGAGAAAGCCCGAGCTGGGAACGAGATAGCCGACCCGGATCGGATTCGCGAGAACGCGCTTGAAGAAGAGAAGGCTCATTGGGGTGTTGTGGCGGAAGTAAAACCGCGTCCGCCCGGCAGGTCTAGCACGAGATTCAGAATCAACGACTCCCCGCGCCGATTCCGCATTTCTGGAATCCAAAAAGTGCCGCCGGCCGGACTCGAACCGGCACGACCGTGAGATCAACAGATTTTAAGTCTGGCGTGTCTACCATTCCACCACGGCGGCAATGCGATATTCTTC
>CAYXZE010000323.1:0-3500 GCA_964469395.1 uncultured Luteolibacter sp. | reverse complement strand
CGAGACCATCGACGGCATCGCCGACAACTCCGAGTCCGCCTTCGAAATCTGCTCCTCCACCGTCCAGTCCCTGCTCACCATGCCGATGTTCGGCGGCGACAAGGTGGTCTGGCTGCGCAACGCGAATTTCCTGGCAGACAACGTCACCGGCCGCTCCCAACGCACCGAGGCCGGCGTGGAAAACCTCCGCGCCACCCTCGAAAAAGGCATCCCGGACGGCGTCAAGTTCCTGCTCACCGCACAGGGCGTGGACAAGCGGCGCGGGTTTTGGAGATTCATCGAAAAAACCGCCGACGTCCAGGTCCACGACCGCATCGACACCAGCCGCGACGATTGGCAAGACCAGGTCGCCTCGCTCGTCACCCGGCGCGCCCGCGAGCTCGACCTCCGCTTCGAGCCGGACGCCCTCGCGCTTTTCGTCATGCTCGCCGGCGAGCAGTCCCAGCAAATCGGCAACGAACTGGAAAAGCTCGACCTCTACCTCGGCCCCGAACGCCGCGAAATCACCGAGGACGACGTCCGCGTGCTCGTCCCGCTCAGCCGCGCCGCCGTGGTGTTTGAAATCGGCAAGGCCATCCAGCTCGGCAACGCCGGCCGCGCCATCCAGCTCATCGACGAGCAGCTCGAAGCCGACGAATCCGCCATCGGCATCATGCGCGCCTCGATCATCGGCGTCGTTAGAAACCTGTTCATGGCCAGGCTGATCATCGAGAAATTCAAAGTCCCGACCGGCAGCTACAGCGCCTTCTCCGGCGGCCTCAACCGCCTCCCCGAAGCCGACCGTGCCTGGCTTCCCCAGAAAAAAGACGGCTCCGGCGTGAACGTTTTCCCGATCTTCCTCGCCGCCGACAACGCGAAAAACTTCGAGCTCGCCGGCCTCCAGCAAGTCCTCGAAGCCACCCTCAAGGCGGACCAGGCTCTCGTGACCACCGGGCTGGATCACCGGCTCATTCTCCACCGGCTGATCGTGGAAATCGCTTCCGCTAGAAAAGCTCCGGCGAGAAGAAGGTGAAATCGAAAACTAACGGCATGATCGATCCGGAGAAATTCCCGCCTCGATCATGATCACGCGGCCTCCTCTTTACCGGCGGCCCCGCCCATTGCCGTAATGGCCTGAGCCCGCGCATCCGGCGCTCCCCCGGTGAGCTCGGCTCCGGTTTTCAAATCCTGATCCACCGTTTGCTCCAAAAGGAAATCGAGAGCCTCCATCAGATCTCCAACATGTCCCGCAGTTTCCTTCACCCGGGCCACAATCTCCGCCGGCGTGGCACACAGCGGCAGCCCCAGCTCCTGGGAAATGTCGAGCAACGCATCCGCATATTCCCGCGCCTGCTTTTCAATGGCGCTCGCATGCTCGCCTTTCTGCCGATCGGCGCGCTGCCGGATGACCGGGCGCGAAGCGGCTGACTGCGATGAATTCTTGATGATGGAATTTCGAGGGTTGGGTTTCATAAGGGAGGTGGTTTTGATGGTGAAAGAGTTCCCCGAGAGGCCGGAATCGTAACGATCCTGACCCGGTGACTCTGCAGCACTGCCAGTCAGACAGTTATTGCCGGATTTTCATATTCCGCGATTGCGTAATCGATTCCGAAAAACAACGAAGGCCCGACCGCATGAACGGCCGGGCCTGATCGCAACCGGAAGGTGCTTAACGCTTCGCCATGCTGGCGATGTCCGGACGCTGGCGGATGATGTTGGCCAGCATCTGGCGGCAATGGTTGTATTTGGTGCGCTGGCTGAGAAGCTCCGCGCTGCGGGTGAACGAACCCCATTGGACGACGGTCAGTTCCACATTCCGGCGACCCCACTGGTTCATGATGTCCTTGGTCGGCTTGTAAATGTCCACGGTGCCGGTGCCGAGAAGCGCCGAGCCGTAGTCATCGACCACGTAGAGATAAGGCAGGCCCTTGATGCGGAATGTCGTGCCCACCGGGTAAAACGACCAATCGGCGGCGGCGCTGCGGACGCGATCACTGTAGCGGAGGCACGTGCCGGTGGCATTTTTATTGCCATAAATCAAGTGATCGTCCTCGCTGCACGTGTAAGCGGTGGTGCGGACGATGCGGGTGCGGTCGCTGAACGCGTAAACCGGCATCGAGTGCTTGTCCCGGGGTTTTCCCGCCGCCGCGGCAACCGCCATCGAGGACGCGGGAGGCAGCGCGAAGCTTTCTCGTTTCGCGTAAACGCCGGAAGAATGGATCGAGGATTTGGAGATGATATTGGGACCAGAGCCGCCGCAACTGGTGAGAACCGCCGCAACGCATGCGAGCGAGATGAGGGAAAGGTTACGATAAATCATGCTTTGAGGAAGGATAGGGAACTCTCGCTCGCGCCAAACAGCGCGCGCCTCCCATAGCAGCCAATGACTCCGCCCGCAAATCGAAAAAGCCATCGCCAGTAAATTTTACGGAACATTTTACTCATTATCAATGAGTTGAATCATTCAGCGCGCGGACTTTTTTTAAAATTTCCGAACCTTTTCGAAGATCAGCGGGTCGCGGCGGGCAGCCAGCCCCGGACTCCGACGCTCCGCTCGGACGCCGCGCGGAAGAATCCTTGCAGTCCCTTCCGGCTTTCCAAATCCGCCACGGCCGCCGCCGCCCGACTCCACCGCCAGCGGAATCCCGCATCGCGCAGCCGCAATGAATCGGCCCAGCGGCTTTTCAACACCAACTCGGTCTCCGTCCCCATCAGCCGTGCGCCGATTTCCAACATCCAGCGGCTGGCGGGCAGGCCAAACGGCATGCCCCCCGCCTCGCGGAAAATTCTCATCCACTCGCGATTCGTCGGATGCTCCGGCGCGGTGACGTTGATCGTGCCGTCGAGAAACGGATCATTGAGCACGAAATCCACCGCCCGCAGGAAATCCTCCATGTGGATCCAACTGATCCGCTGGTTGCCGCCGCCCATCGCCCCACCGAGGCCGCGGGCGGTGAGCTTGCACAGCACATCGTAAACCGTCTCCCGCTCATTTGCCAAAACCATGCCGATCCGCAGCGCGACCTTACGGGTCACGGGCGGCACCATCGCTCCGTAAAACGCATCCTCCCACGCCTGCGCCACATCGCAGGAAAATCCCGTGCCGCGCTCGCCGAGCCAGTCGTCCTGCGGTTTGTCCTCCGCGTGACGATACCAGGTGGCCGTGCTGGAATTGAGCCACGTCTTCGGCGGCACCTTGCAGGCCTGGATCGCCTCGCCAATGATCCGGGTGGCCGCCACCCGCGAGTCGCGGATTTCCCGGCGGTTCTCCAGCGTGTAGCGGCAATTCACGCTGCGGCCCGCCAGATTGATCACCGCCTCCGCGCCTTCCAGCGCCAGCGCCCACGGGCCAAGGGTTTTCCCGTCCCACTCCAGAAACATCCCGTCCCCGCTCCACCCTTTGCGGTTGCGGGCGATGGCGACCACCTCCTTGCCATTGCGGGCGAAATGGCGGGTCAGATAGCGGCCAAGAAATCCATTGGCTCCGAAAATCACGATGACGGGGTTCATAAAAAGCGTTT
>CAYXZE010000322.1:0-3506 GCA_964469395.1 uncultured Luteolibacter sp. | reverse complement strand
CGGATATCGCCCTTCCTTGACGCGCACCAAGGAGCGGCGGAATCCGTCCGCCGTGGCCATGGGGTATCAATGAGAGGAGCTAGGCGCTTTTCATTGTCTCACCCGCTGATCCTCTTTCCCCTTCCCGATCCTGACATTTCCCTGCACATCTTTGCCCGTGACCTTACCGGTATTTGAAATCGAAAAAGCGCTGTGTGAAGCGGTGCGGGGTGAGCGGGCGCGGGTGCTTTTGAAAGCCCCGACGGGCTCGGGGAAATCCACGGCCGTGCCGGGGATGCTGGCGGATGCGGGGATTTCAGGAAAAATCCTAGTGATCGAGCCGCGGCGGATGGCGGCGCGGTTGTTGGCGGGCTGGGTGGCGAAGCTGCGCAAGGCGACACTCGGTTACGAGGTGGGCTACGCGGTGCGGTTCGATACGAAATACCGGGCGGACACGCGGATTGTCTATCTGACAGACGGCGTGTTCCAACGCTGGATTCAGGACGACCCGACGCTTGCGGGCGTGGGCGCGGTGGTTTTCGACGAGTTCCACGAGCGGCGGCTGGCGGTGGACATCGCGCTGGCGCGGTGCCTGGATTTGCAGGAAGGCGCGCGGCCGGATTTGCGGGTGGTGGTGATGTCGGCGACGCTGGAGACGGCGGGGCTGGCGGATTATCTGGCACCCGCGGTTTCGCTGGAGGCGGGCGGGCGGATGTTTCCGGTGCAGGTGTTCTATCGGGCGGACCGGCCTCCGATGAATGACCGGCGCGGCGGACCGCCACGGGAGACGCCGATTTGGGAAAAAATGGCGGCGGTGTGCCGCGAGGCGATCGCCATGCCGGACGCCGGAAACATTCTGATGTTCCTGCCGGGAACCCATGAAATCCGCCGCACGGTGGAGCTGTTGGAAAACAGCGGGCTGGCAAAAGACCGGGACGTTTTCCCGCTCTATTCGGCGCTGCCACCGGCGGCGCAGGAGGCGGCGATTTCCCCGGGACCGCGACCGAAAATCATCGTGGCCACGAACGTGGCGGAGACCTCCCTCACCATCGACGGCGTGCGGACCGTGATCGATGGCGGACTGGCGCGGACGGCATCGTTTGAACCACGGCGCGGGATCAACACGCTGCTCATCAGGAAAATCTCGCGGGCGGCGGCGGAGCAACGCGCGGGCCGGGCGGGCCGGACGGCACCCGGAAGAGCGTTCCGGTTGTGGAGCGAGGGCGATCACGGACGGCGCGCGGAGTTCGAGTCGCCGGAAGTGCACCGGGTGGATTTGGCGGAAGCCGCGCTGTTGTTGAAAGCGGCGGGCGTTGCCGAGATCCGTGATTTCCGCTGGTTCGACGCGCCGGTGGAAGCCTCGCTGGCGCGGGCGGAACGGCTGCTGCACGATCTGGGCGCGCTGGATGCGGATGGAAATCTAACCGATGAGGGCCGGAAAATGGCGTCTCTGCCGTTAGAACCGAGATTTTCCCGCCTGATGCTGGCGGGCCACGAGCACGGCTGCGTGGCGGAGACCGCGTTCATCGCCGCGACGGTGCAGGGCGACGGGATTTTCACCAACAAGCGCGGCGGGCCGGGCCGCAAGGATTTCATTTTCCCGGACGATGACTGCGATTTCGCCGGGGAGTGGCGGGCGTTTGAATCGGCGGAGGCCATGGGTTTTGATCCGCGCCGCTGCGATCAAGTGGGCGTGATGGCGCGCGGCGCGCGGGAAACCGCGCAGGGATTCGACCGGCTGGGAGCGATGGCGAAAAGGTTCGGCTGGCAGTGGCGCGGGGTGAATTTCCGGGAAAATCACGAGGCGGTGGGCAAGGCGATGTTGGCGGCGTTCAGCGATCAACTGGCCATCCGCATCAGCCAGGGAACGCTGGCCTGCAAGCTGGTGGGCAGCCGCAAGGGCAAGCTCGACGAGGACTCCTGCGTGAAAAACGCGCCGGCCTTCGTGGCGGCGGAAATCACCGAAGTGGAGGCGCGGGAAATCATCGTCCATCTGCGGCGGGCGACCGCGATCGATCCGGCGTGGCTGGCAGAGCTTTTTCCCGATGATCTAACCACCACCGACGGCGCGGCGTGGGACGACACGCGGCGGCGGGTGGTGGCGCGCAAGGAAACGAAATTCCGCGACCTGGTGCTGGAAGCGAAGGAAAGCGACCACGGCGTGAATCCGGACGCGGCGGCGGAGCTGTTAGCCGCGCGGGTGCTCTCGGGCGAGCTCGTTTTAAAGAACTGGGATGACTCGGTGACGCAGTGGACCGCGCGGCTGGCCTCGCTGGGGCGATGGATGCCGGAGCTGGAAATGCCGGGCTGGTCCGACGAGGACCGGGCGGATGCAATCGCGCAGATTTGCCACGGCGCGGTCAGCTACAAGGAAATCAAGGAGGCCAATGTCTGGCGCGTGTTGCGCGAGTGGCTCGGCGCCGCGCAACGTTCCGCGCTGGACGCCTATTGCCCGGAGCGGGTGAATCTTCCCAACGGGCAATCGGCCAAAGTGACCTACGCGGACGGGATGGACCCGTTCATCTCGGTGCGGGTCTCGCATCTTTTCGGCATGTGGGAGACACCGACGATCGCCGGCGGCCGCGTGCCGCTGCTGATCCACATTCTAACACCCGGCCAGAAGCCGTGGCAGATGACCAGGGACCTGAAAGGCTTCTGGGCATCCGGCTATGCACAGATGAAAAAGGAAGTCGCGGGCCGCTACCCCCGGCACCCGTGGCCGGACGATCCGAAAGCCTGGGTGGCGGCGGGTTCGCCGAGGAAATGATCTGAAAGGGAAATTAGAGATAGGGAAATTCGATATTAAGGACCAATCTCCATCTCCATCTCCATCTCCATCTCCATCTCCATCTCCATCTCCAATCTCCATCTCCAATCTCCATCTCCATCTCCATCTCCATCCCCAATCTCCAATCTCCAATCTCCAATCTCCAATCTCCAATCTCCATGTGGCGTCTTCTTTTACTATTTTCCGCCCTTCCCATCGCGGCCGCGCTGATCGTTCGCTGGTGGTTCGGGATGCGCGTGCTGGCGGAGAGGGGAGGGCATCCGTGCCGTTGCGATCTCGGAAGCTGGATGCCCTTGGCGGATGACACCGCCGTGATCCACCGGGCGGAGGAATCGGCTGGCGAATTCGGCCGTCAACTCCGCCTCAAAGCCCTGGCCGAGTGGAAGGAGCTGGCTCCCAAGGCTGCGGCCTCCCGGGAAAATTCCAAACGCTTCGGCATGGCCGTGCCGCCGTTGAGCGGAATCATTGCGATCTTCGCGGTGCTGGTGGCGAAAATCCCGATCATGGGTGCCATTTCGATCGTGCTCGCCGCCACCGCTTTGGCCGCGGCCCTCGGAGTGCTTTCCCTCGCGCCCGAACTCGCCGCCATCGCCCGCGCGGCCAATCAACTCCGCGTGGCGAAAAGTTTTCCGCGCCGTGACGACGAAGAGGCGGTGATTCAGTGCGCTGTCGCCCATGCCTGGAAAGAAACCCTGCCGCCGATGCTGGCGCTCCTTCAGCGGTAACCCCCGATGGGAGG
>CAYXZE010000321.1:0-3510 GCA_964469395.1 uncultured Luteolibacter sp. | reverse complement strand
AGTCCAGGGACAAACACCCCGCCTCTCTCTAAAAAAGCCCCGCTCGTTTCCGAGCGGGGCTTTTTGCCAAAATCAATGCGGAATCACTCCGCCTATCAACAGGGATTATTTCCCCCAGCGCTCAAGCAGCGTCTTGGCCATGTCGGACGGCGTTTCCGCCACCGCGATGCCGCACTCGGCGAGAATGCGCTTCTTGGCCTGCGCGGTGTCTTCCTCGCCGCCGACGATGGCACCGGCGTGGCCCATGCGGCGTCCCGGAGGCGCGGTCGCACCGGCGATGAATCCGGCGATCGGCTTCTTGCAGTTTTCCTTGGCCCAGCGTGCCGCTTCCACCTCGGCGTTGCCGCCGATTTCACCGATCATGATGATCGCTTCGGTTTCCGGGTCGTTGTTGAACATCTCCAGCACTTCGAGGTGGTTGGTGCCGTTGATCGGATCACCGCCGATGCCGACACAGGTGCTCTGACCGTAGCCGAGCTGGGTGAGTTGGAAAACCGCTTCGTAGGTGAGCGTGCCTGAGCGGGAAACCACGCCCACATTACCACGCTTGCAGATCTCGCCCGGGGCGATGCCGATGCGGCAGCCGCCGTGCGATTTCTCGCCGTGACCGGGAGTGACAAGGCCCGGGCAGTTCGGCCCGACGAGGCGGGACTTGGAACCGCGGAGCGCCTCCTTCACCCGCATCATGTCCATGACCGGGATGCCTTCGGTGATGCAGACGATGAGCTCCACGCCCGCGTCTGCGGCTTCGAGGATGGCATCGGCGGCGAATGGTGGCGGCACGAAAATCGCGGAAGCCGTCGCTCCGGTTTCATTCACGGCCTGGCCGACCGTGTCGAAAATGGGAACGATGTTTTCAAACTTCTGCCCGCCTTTGCCCGGAGTGACCCCGGCGACCAGCTTGGTGCCGTAAGCGAGTGAGAGCGATGCGTGGCGCGCGCCGAAGCTGCCGGTGATGCCCTGGACGAGGAGCTTGGTGTTTTCGTCAATGAGAATGGCCATTTATCTAAGTAGTTTGTTTGGGATTATCAGGGATCTAATTTCGCGACAATGTCGCTCGGTAATTTTTCAAACAACTCCGGATGTGCTTCCACCAGTCTGCCGATATCGAGGATGTCCTTGAGTTTCTTCGTAGGTCTCCTCTTCGGCTCGCGGTATGCGGCGAGTTTTCCGGCGAGTGTGTCTTCCAGTGAGGCGACCCGCATGAGGATGCCGTGCACATTTGCAGGGACAGAGCTTTTCGGAAAATCCAGATACATTTCCTCGGTGCTGATTTGGATGGAAACCTTGGATTCACCTTTGAAATTGATCGACCACTGGAAACGCTTCTCGGCAAATCCTAGGCTTTTCAGAGTATCCACTACCTCTTCAATTCTGTCAGAAGCGATCACGATATCGACATCAGCGGTGGCCATCGGCTCTTCAGCCCAATGGTTCACCGCCAGGCCACCGATCATGCACCACGAAATCTCACGCTCTTCCAAAGCCGCGACAAGGCGGGAGACGTCCTTCGCCCCCCCCAGTGTTTGCCAGTCGTAAAATTGTCGTTGCGTCATCAATCCGTCTTCTTGTATTCCAAAGTGCCCTTTCCCTTGAAAGGTGGCGAAGTATATGTTGCCTGGCCGTTCCGATTGAGTTCCAAAGTGATTTCAGAATCCGGAGAAATACTTGTCACTTTCACCCAGTTGACGTGCTGCCCGATAAAATTAACGCTTCTCGTGGCGGACTTTTTGGTTTGGTCCACGCCGCTGACGTTCCAGCTATATTCGATGGTTGCCGTATCGGCACCTGCTCCCGAGATGAATAACCCAAGAGTTTGATCCTGCGGACCTTTCCAACCAAGGTCGGTGGTTTTCACGGTAACGATGAAATACCTGCCGCCAACAATGGCATACGGGATTTGGATTCCATCCAAGCCTTTGACGTTCCCCGAGAACTTCACCTCCAACATACCTTTGGGCGCATACGTAAGCTCGAATTTTTTTCCTCGGCCGATTCTAACGCTACCGTAATCTTCAGGAATCGGGACGAGGGAAATGCTTTTGATCTCGCCTGATCCAAACGTTGAGGCCCGCGCTCCGCGCACCTTCTCCCTGTCTTCCTCGGACGCGCCTTCGAAATACGTCAGCGCATCGAGCTTTGCCGAGTCCTTGGCTTCAAATGCCGCCCGATAATCTGCGACAAATGCGTCAGGAGTTATGGGTTGGGCGATGGCGAATCCAACGATATTGCAAGAAAGAGCCAGAAGAAGGCCAATGAATTTCATACGTTCCGTTATTGCGATCATGCGATGATGCTTCATTGGCAAACCCGATCTGTATCAGGCCACGGCGGCGACGATCTTGCGGGCGGCGTCCGACATGTCTTCCGCCGCGACGATGTTGAGGCCGGAGGCGGCGAGAGTCGCCTTGCCCATTTCCACGTTGTTGCCTTCGAGACGGACGACGAGCGGGATCGGCAGGCCGGTTTCCTTGGCTGCGGCGATCACGCCTTCCGCGATGATGTTGCAGTCCATGATGCCGCCGAAAATGTTGATGAGGATGCCCTTCACGTTCGGATCACCGAGGATGATCTTGAACGCGGCCGTCACCTGCTCCTTGGAAGCGCCGCCGCCCACGTCGAGGAAATTGGCAGGATCACCACCGAAGTGCTTGATGATGTCCATGGTGGCCATCGCGAGACCGGCACCGTTGACCAGGCAGGCGATGTTGCCATCGAGGCCGATGTAGTTGAGATCGAACTCGGAGGCGGCGACTTCGCGGGGATCCTCCTCGGACTTATCGCGCATGGCCACGATGTCCGGGTGGCGGTAAAGCGCGTTGTCGTCGAAGCCGAACTTGGCATCCAGCGCGAGCACGCGGCCGTCAGGCGTGGTGACGAGCGGGTTGATTTCCAGCATCGAGCAATCGCAGGAAATGAAGAGCTTGTAGAGGTTGCCGAGCAGCTTCGCGAACTGCTTGGCGATGTCGCCGGTGAGGCCGAGGGCGGCGGTCAGCTTGCGGACTTCGTAACCTTGAAGGCCAAGCAGCGGGTGAACGAACTGGCGGACGATTTTTTCCGGCGTGTCATGCGCGACATCCTCGATGCTCATGCCGCCTTCGGTGGAAACCACGATGACCGGGCGACAGGTGGCGCGGTCCATCAGGATGGCGAGGTAGTATTCGTGGGTGATGTCCACGGCCTCCGCGACCATCACCTTGCTGACGAGCTTGCCCGCATCGCCGGTTTGCACCGTGACGAGGGTTTCGTTGAGCATTTTCGCGGCGTATTCGGCGGCCTGCTCGGGCGATTCGATGAGATGGACGCCACCTTGGAAACCATTGGTGAAATGACCTTTTCCACGGCCACCGGCGTGAACCTGGGCCTTGATCACCAGTTTGGCACCGGCGAATTCCCTGGCAGCCGCGGCGGCTTCTTCAGGAGTGCTGGCAACCCGGCCGATTGGGCTGGGGACTTGGAAGCGGTCGAAAAGCTCCTTGGCTTGGTATTCGTGAATGTTCATGAGGACGG
>CAYXZE010000320.1:0-3510 GCA_964469395.1 uncultured Luteolibacter sp. | reverse complement strand
TTCGCTTTTTTGATTCCGCCAGCCAAGCCGCCGTGCTTTCTTTCCGCCGTCCATGGCCACCCCTACGAAACAAGCGCAAGATCACCCGCTCGCCAACATCCTGATCAACGTGATCATTCCGGTGTTGATCCTCAGCTACCTGAGCAAGGATCCGGAATTGCAGGAGCGGCTCGAAAAAGTCGCCCGCCCCTGGCACATCGGCCCGCTCAAGGCGATGGTCCTCGCGCTTGTCCTGCCCCTCGGCTACGGCGTCTGGCACTTCCTCAAAACCCGCAAGGGCAACTTTTTCTCCGCGCTCGGCCTGATCTCCGTCCTGCTCTCCGGCGGACTGACACTTTATCTCTGGAACTCCAACGGCACCGTGAAGCCGAACGCCGGACTCCTCTTCGGCATCAAGGAGGCGCTGATCCCGCTCGTGCTCGGCGTGGCCGTGCTCACCTCGCACCGCTCGGAAACTCCGCTGATCCGCGTTTTCCTGTATAACGACACGATCTTCGACATCCCGAAAATCGAAAACCGCATCGCGGAAATTTCCGCGCAGGCCGATTATGACAATCTCCTGTTAGGCGCGACGAAATTATTCTCCGCCTCCTTCTTCCTCAGCTCGCTGATGAACCTCGGCCTCGCCCAATGGTTCTTCCGCGGCTTCGACGCCACGGCGATCAATGCGCTGGAACAATTCAACGGGATCATCGCCAGCGTGACCGGCTGGGGATTTCTCGTCATCGGCGTGCCGATCATCTTTTTCCTGCTCTTCACCCTGCGCAAGCTGCTCAAGGGGCTGGAACAACTCACCGGATTCAAGGACAACGAGCTGATGCTCCCCCGCTGAACGGAAAAAGCAGGACCACCCGCAAACGGACGGCCCTGCTTTCGTTAGAATTTCCGCGGAATCAATCCACCAGATTGTCCACCCGCTGCGCGAGCTCGACATCCAGATCGGTCACGCCGCCGGCATCGTGGGTGGTCAGCTTGAGCGTCACTCTGGCGTGCTTGATGGTGATGTCCGGATGGTGCTGCGCTTCTTCCGCGATCTCGGCGAGATCGTTGACGAAATCAATCGCATCCATGAATTCCTCGAACTCGACGGTCCGGGTAATGGCTTTTTTCTCATAGTCCCATTCCGGGCATTTTTTCAATGCGGCGGTGAGATCGTCATCTTCAAGAAGTTCGGACATGTGGTAAATCGGGGCAACGTTCGCGGAAAGCTTGTGGCGTCAGATTCGAGGTTGGCAAGCTCGTTTCCAAGCTTCTTGAAATTCGTGATGTCGCGCGTTGCATCGGCGGTCGGTTGCTTTTAGTTTTCGCCCATGAAACCAACCATCACCGCACTCCTGGCCGGACTGGCACTCGCCTCGTGCGCGCCCTCCACGCCGCAAACCCGGATTGCAAAAAGCCCGGAAACATTCGCAGCGCTTAACAAAAAGGAACAAACCCTCGTCCAGCAGGGCCGGATCGCCAGCGGCATGCCGCCGGACGCGGTGCGGCTCGCATGGGGTTCTCCAGACCGGAGCTTCGAGGGTTCCAGGAATTCCAAACACACCGAACGCTGGGACTACTCGACCCTGCGCCCCGTCTATCCGGTCGGGTATCTCGGCTACGGTTACGGCTACGGCAGTTACTATGGCCCCTACGGCCGCCATCTTTATTCGGGCCTGGGATATGCCGGGTCCGAGATGGCCTACATCCCCGAGCGCACCGCGTCGGTTTGGTTCGTCAATGGCCGGGTCGATTCCTGGGAACGCCTCCGCTGAATCAATCCGCCCGCACCTTGGCTTGCATTTTTCCCGACAATCGCAACTCTCGCATCAATCCACATCCCCATGAACTTGAAATCACTCCTCGCCCTCACCACAGCGGTTGCCTCGGCCGCCCTGTTTTCCTCCTGTTCCACCACCCAGTCCGGCGGCTCCGGCCTCGCGGCCTACCACGCCTACGACCGCCCCGCCAAACTGCCGAAAAATCCCGGTGCAGTGAAGGTCAAGGTCTCCGTTAGCAAGCAGCGCGTCTATGTGCTGGAAGGTTCCGAAATCCTGCTCGCCATGCCCGTCTCCGTCGGCGCTCCCGGAACCAGCACCCCGACCGGCAGTTTCACCATTTTCAAAAAGGAACACAAACACCGCGCGAACACCCACGGCTACGCCTACAGCGGCCCGAACATCAAGCAAACCCTCCTGGCGAAAAAACCCGCCGGCTGGTCGTTCAAAGGCACGCCGATGCCCTACTGGTGCGAGTTCAAGCCGAACTACGGCTTCCACACCGGCTGGGTCAAGCACCAGCCCTGCACCCACGGCTGCATCCGCATGCATGAAAACCTCGCGCCGAAATTCTTCCGCCTCGTCAAGGTAGGCACGCCCGTGAGCATCGCCTATTCGCAACCCGAAGACGCCGCCGTCGGCAACATCCCGCTGCCTCCGGATGCCGGTCCGCTCCCCGATTACGCGGGCTCGATGTATGTCGGCGACGGATACTTCACCCAGCACAAGTCGCCCAAATTCGACTGATCCGAGTCGTCCGATTTTCCACTCAAAAGGCCCCGCAACCCGCGGGGCCTTTTTTTGATTCAGGCGCTTTCAGCCGCTCACCCTAAATTCAGAAGTGAGAACCACGGAATACGCTGAATACACGGAAAACAAAAGAGGCGGAAATGAGGCTGCTTTCACTCAAAAGGTGAGTTCCCCATACCCCATCATCTTCTCTTTTTCCGTGTATTCCGTGTATTCCGTGGTTAGCCATCTTCTCTTCAGATTCACTCGCCGCGCTCTTTTTTCACCGCCACCACGTAGTCCAGCACCGCTTTTTCATCCGCCGTTTCCAAGCCGGCGTGCTTGATCATCTTCGGCATGGCCTCCTCCCATTCATCCACATCCAGATTTTGCGGCAGTTGATACACGTGGCACTCCCCGCATTTCAGCATGTAAATTTCGTGCCCGCGCTGCAATTGCCCCAGAGGCTTTCCGCTCTTCGCCGCCATCGCCGCGCTCGGATTCGGCACCTCCTTGATGCCGCCCACCTCAGGTTCCCCACCCGTTTCCAGATCGCCCAACACCGGGGCCGATCCCATTCCACCACAGGAAATCATCCCGCCTGCCGCCAACAAAACTCCGATCCATCCGATTCGCATGCCGCGACGCTAAGCACCTCCCCATCCCCACTCAACCCCGAATCAACCTGAATTCCGCAGGTGAACGATTTTGACAAACGCCCGGCCTTACCTAACCTCCGGCACCGCCGCCACATGATGGCGGCGATTTCCCGTCCATTTTTCATCTATCGATTTAAAAAACATGCACCTATACCAGGACTACTTGGCAGAAATTGAGGAACGCAAAACCGCTGGTTTGCATCCCAAACCCATCGATAGCGGCGAGCTGACGGCCGAAATCATCGCTCAAATCAAAGACCCCTCCAACGAGCACCGGAAGGAATCCCTCAACTTCCTGATCTACAACACACTTCCCGGCACCACCAGCGCGGCTGGAGAAAAAGCCCGCTTCCTTGAGGAAATCA
>CAYXZE010000319.1:0-3526 GCA_964469395.1 uncultured Luteolibacter sp. | reverse complement strand
GCGTCAAATGGACCGGCAAGACCCCGTTTGAAATCCAAACCATGACCGCCAACCCCGACGGCTTCACCCTCACCTTCACCGAGCCTGTCGATCCCGCCACCGCCGCCGATCCCGCCAGCTACTCGATGGCCGCCTGGACCTACATCCTCCAATCCGCCTACGGCAGCCCGGAAGTGGACAAAGCCACCCCCACCATCACCGCCGCCACCGTTTCCCCCGATAAAAAATCCGTCCGCCTGAAAATCGACGGCCTGGTCCGCGGCCACGTCCACCACTTGAACTCCAAAGGCGTCAAATCCGCCGCCGCCCAACCCCTCTGGCACCCGGACGCCTACTACACGCTCAACGAAATCCCGCAGTGATCCCCGGGAGCGCCGAGCCCCAGCTCGGCGCGCGAAAAAACAGACTGCGAAATGCCACGCCGCCGCAGGAGGCACAAGACAAGATGAAGAAAGAAGCAGAATCATTAACAGCAGAATCATTGGAAAAGGGCATTTCTCCAAAATGATTCTGCTATCAATCATTCTGCCATCACTCTTCCCCGCCTCTTTTCTCCGTTTCCTCTGTTTCCTCCTGTTCAATGATTTTGTCGGTTTCTTCGGAGGGGGTCATTGACGATTGATGATTGCGGATTGTTGATTTCCGATCTGCGGTTTCCGCCAGGCTCGGTCTCTTCCAAATCAAAATTCAAAAATCACCAATCCTCAATCGTCAATCCATCGGACTAAAGGCATCACCCGGCTTCATGAGTGGAAAAACCGCAGCAAGACACTCCCGCCGGATGGAAGCCAAAGTCGGCGTGCCTGCCAGCGCCATGGTCGTTTCCAGCTCGGTGCGGAGGATTTTCAGGACATGCGCCACCCCCGGCGCACCGGCGGCGGTGAGACCATGGATGCAGGGCCTGCCCACCATCACGGCGGAGGCACCGAGCGCCAGAGCCTTGAAAACGTCCGTGCCGCGCCGGATGCCTCCGTCCACCAGCAGCGGCAGCCGCCCTTCCAGCCGATCCGCGATCCGGGGCAGCGCGTGGATCGCGGACACCGCCGTATCCAGAGTCCTGCCGCCGTGATTGGAAACCGCGATCCCCGCCACTCCCTGCTCCGCCGCCAGCCACGCATCCTCAGGATCGAGAATGCCTTTCACAATCACCGGCAGCTTGGTCCGCGATTGGAGCCATTCGAGATCCCGCCACGTCGGAGCGCTTTGCAATAGCTCGCTGCCGAAGATTTTCTCCGCCGGAGGGACGGTTTTCATGCCCGCCAGATTCACCGGTCCCATCCCCTCGGGCAGGCGGAAATCCGCCCGCTGCTCGCGATTTCGCAAGCCGCTCAAAGGGGCGTCCGCCGTCACCACCAGCGCCTCGTAACCCGCGGCTTCCGCACGGCGCACAAGCTCCAGGGTGAATTCGCGGTCCGCCTGAATGTAGAGCTGGAACCACAACGGAGAAACCGCATGACGGGCGATTTCCTCCAGCGGAAACGTCGCCTGCGTGCTCACCACCATGCCCGCCTCCATCGCGGACGCTCCCAGAACGGTCGCAAGCTCGCCGTCCGGGTGGAACAACCGGTGAAAGGCCATCGGCGCGATGAACAGCGGATGCGCGAAAACCCTGCCGAACAGCTCGACGCGTGTATTCGCCCCTGAAAAATCCCTGAAAAGCCGGGGGGAAATCCGCATTCCCGCATAGGCGTCCTCGTTCTCCCGCAAGGTGATCTCGTCCGCCGCGCCTCCCGTTAGATAGGCCCAGGCGGCAGGCTCCATCCGCTCGCGCGAGAATGGTTCGTAATCCTTAAGCGTGACGATTTGCCGGGGGATCGGTGTGAGTGGCGGAAGCGGCATGGCGTTTTATGGTCCATCCGGCATCACTCCGCCAGCTTGCAACGTAGGGCCGACGCATCAAAATCAGGCGAAGATTTTCAGCCGCAAAAAGGATCAAAAAACACGCCAAAAAGGAAATGAGCGAGGTCTTTGTTTCAAGATGGAATCACGATCTCCTCAAACCGCAGCCTGAAAATCCGGGTTTGGCATTGAACCGAGTGATCGAATCGGGTTTTTGCGCCCTTTTTTCGCCTTTTTGCGGCTAAGAAAATCCAGATGCGCCGGCCCAGCTTGCAACGTCCTTAAATGCCCGGCTGCCACGCCATGCGCCCGCCCGAACTTCCCGATTCTGATTTCTCCTCACCCCTTCATCACCGCATCCAGCCAGGCGATCATTTTCTTGCGATAGGCCCCGTTGTCGCGGGAAAGAGAGTTGCCGTGGCGGCCGGTTTTCACCTCGAAGAGCGTTTTCGGTTCGGCGGCGGCCTCGTAAAGCTGGAGGCCTTGGGAAAACGGGACGATTTCATCGGCATCGCCATGAACGACGAGCAACGGCACCGGCGAGAGTTTTTTCACGAAATCCTTGGGCGCGAGTTCATCGGTGACCAAGCTGGCCCCGAGCTGGCCGCCGATGATCCGGGCCATCGCCTGATAGGAGGCGAACGCGCCGTCGATCACGATGGCGCGCAGGCCTTTGACCGGAGTCTCGGCCAGGGCGGTGATGGATTGCGCGCCGCCGAGGCTGTGGCCGAAGGAAACGAGGCGGGTGGTGTCGATGTCCGGGCGTTTGAGGGCGTAGGCGAACGCGGCCTTCACGTCGTCGATCATGCCGCGGCGGTCCACCGTGCCGCCGGATTTCCCGAAACCGCGATAGTCGTAAACGATGACATTGTAGCTGGCCTCGGCGAGCCACGCGCAGAATCCCAGGTGATAGCTGATGGAGCCGGCGTTGCCATGGGAGAAAACGATGGTGCCCTTGGCGGATTTCGCGGGCTTGTTTTTCGCGGGAATGAACCAGCCGTGCAGCGGGGTGCCATCTCCGGACTTGAAGTCGATGGGCTCGTATTTGAGTCCCCACGCGGCGGGAGTGGTGGGTTCGTCGCGGGTGGGGAAATAGAACAACTGGTTGCCGCCTTTTTTCCCGGCCACAACCCGGGCGAGGCGGGAAAGATCGCCGTCAGGGTCCTGGAGCAGCGCGCGCAGGCCATCGACCGTCACCGGCGGCGGGGATTCCCGGGCAGCCAGGCTGGCAAACGCGCCGAGCCAGAGAGCGGAGAAACGGGCAAACATGGTGACTAAATCGACACTTGAATCAAAATTTGTCGAGGCGAAAGAAACGCGGTGTAGCGGGGAATCCCAAGGCCGACGCATTAAAATCAGGCGAAGATTTCCAGCCGCAAAAAGGATGAAAAATACGCGAAAATGAAATGGGTGTCAGCAGTCGAGAAAACCACAATGGGAGCGATAGCGGACATGGACGAGCACACCATCTCAAAACCCTTATCTGTGTATATCTGTGAAATCTGTGGTTCAATTTCCCTCTTTAGCGTCAACACGTTACAAAAGTGTTACTCGAATGACCGCCTCAAACCGCAGCATCAAAATCCAGACTTTTGAATCGAGTGATCGAATCGGGTTTTTGCGCCCTTTTTGCGCCTTTTTGCGGCTAAGAAAATCCAGATGCGTCGGCCCTGCGGGGAATCCTTGC
>CAYXZE010000318.1:0-3544 GCA_964469395.1 uncultured Luteolibacter sp. | reverse complement strand
ATCAGGGATCAGGGATCAGGGATCAGGGATGTTTGGCTTATGACCTGATAACCCTTGATTTCCGTTCATCTTTGCCATGAATAGGAGGGCGTCCGCCGTGGCACGAACGTTGCTTTTGTGACGAAACTCGGGCCGTTTGAAAGATTCGGGAGGAGTGACTGACGGAAAAACAGATGGAGCAGAAAAATGGTCATGAGGAACAAGTGAACGGAAACGGGCACTCGCAGTGGGACTCGGTCGATTTCCGGCACTTGAACGCGTTTCAGCGGGTCTATCAGAACAGAAATTACGCGCATGCGGGCCTGGACATGTTCGGCACGCGGAAAAGCGTCGTCCGGATGATGCGGAATCTGGAGCGGAGCTTCGAGTGCGAGTTATTCAAGGAGGGAGCGCACGGGGAGCTGACGCCCAGTGTCTTTGCCGAGCGGCTGCACCACGACCTCCGCTTTCTGAACACCGCCCGGCAGCGCATGGAGGATCACATTGCCGCGGTTTATGAAAACGGAAGGGTTCTGCGCGTGGGGTGCTCTGCGGCGGTGTTCAGGACCCGGGAGTTCCGGCATTTGTTCCGGGGACTCCAGTCGCAGGAAGGAATCCGGACCCGTTATTCCCCGATCAACCTGGCCGATGCGGGCAAGGCGCTGTCTTCCGGCAAGTGCGATGTGTATATCGGCGGATGGACCGGGACGGACAACCGCTTCACCTCCCGGGTCGTGGGCGACATCGCCTTCCGGCTCTATGAGCGGAAATCGGACGGAGCCGCCGCCGCCAGCGAAAACGACACAACGCCCAATTCCTATGTCGTGGTGCTGGATTCGGAAATTCTGAGCGCCGGTGCCCCCCGAAGTGAAACGAGTCAATGGCTGCTGCTGGAGGAGGCGTGGTGGCTTTCCTGGCTGGACCACCCCGAGGAGTGCCCTCCCGGAACGCGGATTCTGGGGCCGGACGTGCAGCTCGACCCCGAATACTGGGAACCCAGGGAGGAAATGACGAAAATCATCAAACAACCACTGGCGGTCAGTTTCCTGAACCATCATCCCTACTCGTTTCTGCCGACGTTGGTGGGAAGCATTCAGCCACGATCGGTAAACGGATGAATACGCCCGAGATTCGCGAACTCCATGCCTTCCTGGCACTGGTCAGAACCGGCAGCTTCTCGGGGGCGGCCCAGCAGCTCGGCGTGAGCCAGCCAGCGGTGAGCGGGCAGATTCTGAAGCTCGAGCAGATCATCGGCTATCCGCTGTTTTACCGTTCCCCCGAGGGCAGCACGATCACCGAACAAGGGCAGGCGCTCATCCCGTTCGCCGAGGACATTGTGAAAGAGCATGCGGATCTGCTCCGCCGCGTGGCTTATTGGAACCGCTCGCAATCCAAGCTGGTGAGAATCCGGACGGATGCCAGCAAGACGGCACAATGGGTGCGGAACCATGAACTCCAGAAAAAGACCGGCGAGGATTGGAAGGATCTGGAACCCGGCGATGACTGGCCTTCCGCATTGAGAAATCTGGATGTGGATGTCGTGCTGGCCGGCTCATTCATGAAAGCGGGTGACGCTCCGGGCATCAAAACCCTGGTGCTGCGCCAGGAACGCGGCATGACCATCGCGTGGAATCCCGTTTATTATGTGTTCCGCCCGGATTCGGTCTGCCTGACAGACGTGATCGCCTCCACCTGCATCCTGCCGCCTCCCACGCTGGCGATCGGTTTCCGGGATTTCCTCGCGCAATGGTGCGTGGCCACTTACGGATTCGGGTTCGGCGAGGTGATCGAATGCGGCAGTGAGGTGGAAGCCGTGAACATCTGCAAGCTCGGGCTGGGCGTGATGATTTTCCCCGGCGATGCGGAGGCGCGGATGAAGCTGCGGGAAGCGGGATTGGAAACATTCAGCGCGTTCCGCTTCCTCCTGCCCAAGGCATTCACCTTCGGAATCCGCTACCGCGTGGACGAGCAAAACCCGCAAATCCTGGCCACCGTCGCCCGAATCGCGGAAAAGCTCGGAAAACCGGACTGATCCCGCCGGATTTTCAAACCCCGCGGCGGTCTCCCCACAGGCGGATGTGCAGGCGGTCTGAAAACCGGAACCCCAGATCCCGGCAGGTTTCCGCGAGCCAGGGGGCGTGGCGGTCCAGCTCCTCGCAGGTCCGGCCCTCGGGCATCAGCAGCACGCGCCGGCGGGAAATCCCGCGGGCCTCACACAGGGCCAGGATTTCATCAAGATCCCGAGGCTTGGCAACCACGAACTTGAACCACGCCTTCGGCGATCCGGCGAAAAACCCCAGCGCCTGCGGATTCAGCCGCAGACTTGCCGCCATGCCCGCGTTGGACAGCTTCGGGGAAACATTGAACTGGCTCACCGCCTCGTGAAACGCGGGCGAGGGAACGCGCGTGCCGTTCGTTTCCACCTCGAATTGATGCTCCGGCTGCCGCTCGCGGATGATTCGGATCATTTCCAAAAACGCCGCCTCCTGCAGCAACGGCTCGCCTCCGGTGATCACCGTGCGCGGACAGCCGAACGCCAGCACCCGCTCCGCCGCCCCGGCCGGCTCGATCTCGCAAGTCACCTCCGCCTTGGCATGCTTCGCATAGCCCGGCACCGCGTCCTTCTCATGCGGCCAGGGAGTGCCTTGGAAATTCCACGTATGGTCCGTGTCGCACCAGACGCAGTGGAGATTGCAGCGGGAGGCCCGGATGAACACGGCGGGCGCACCCACACTCACGCCTTCACCTTGGATCGTGTGGAAAATTTCAGGGCCGTCGCCGAGCTTCGCGAGTTTCATGGACGGCCCTAGGAAACACGGATGAACGCGGATGGACATTGATTTTTGAACGCGGTAGTTTTTTCCGCATGAGCATCATCACCGGCCGGGGAGATTCCGGCGAAACCGATTTACTCTTCGGCAAGCGCATCGCGAAAACCTCCCTGCGCGTCGAGGCGCTGGGAAATGTCGATGAACTCAACGCCGCGCTCGGCCTGGCCCGCGCCGCAGCCAGCAACGAAGAATGGATCACACTGATCGACGGGCTTCAGGAGCGCCTCGTCGGCCTCATGGGCCAGCTCGCGTGCCTGCCCGAGGACGAGGCGCGGTATCAGGAAAAAAAATACGCCGCGCTCGCGCCGGAAGATCTGGACTGGATCATCTCCGCCGCCCGCGGCTACGAAGCGCGGGGCATCCGCTTCACCGGCTGGGCCCGGCCCGGCGCGGAAGGCTCGCTGGCCCGCGCCGGCCTTGATTTCTCAAGAGCCGTCGCCCGCCGTGCGGAACGCAGCGTGCTCGCCCTGCACGCCTCCGGCGAGCCGGTCCCCGAAGTCGTCCGGCTGTTTTTCAACCGCCTTTCGGACCTATTGTGGATCCTCGCGCGGGTCGAGACCGACTGATTCCGCAAGTGGATTTGTCAAAGATTTCAAAAAGGGATTGCCAAGAGCGAAACGAGTTCCTAGCGTCCCGCCCTCCAAGGGCAGGTGTCAGAGTGGTCGAATGAGCACGCTTGGAAAGCGTGTGTAGCAGCAATGTTACCGAGGGTTCGAATCCCTCCCTGTCCGCCA
>CAYXZE010000317.1:0-3545 GCA_964469395.1 uncultured Luteolibacter sp. | reverse complement strand
AAATCCAGCGTTTCCTCACCCAGCCGTTCCACGTTGCGGAAGTTTTCACCAACGTCCCCGGCGTCCTCGTTTCCATCGAAGACACCGTCAAGGGCTTCGCGGAAATCCTCGACGGCAAGCTCGACGACGTGCCGGAAGGCAACTTCTACATGAAGGGCGGAATCGACTCGGTGGCCCGCGACTGAGGATGAAGAGTTAAAAGTGATGGGTGATGCGTTATTCGTTGAATCCCATCCGACTTTCAGCTTCTAACCAATAACACCACCATGCCTCTCCAACTCGATATCGTCACTCCCGAGAAGAAGATCTTCTCGGACCTCGTGGACAACGTCTATCTCCCGGGAGCGGACGGTGAAATGGGCATTCTGCCGCAGCACGCCGGTCTCGTGACCGCCCTGCAGCCCGGCGAGCTCCGCTACCTCCACAACGGGAAAGTCGAAACCCTGGCCATCGGCTCCGGTTTCGCCGAAGTCACCCAGAGCAAGGTCATTGTCCTCACCGACAGCGCCCTCGGCGAGGCGGAGATCGACGAAGCGCATGTGGAAACCGCCATCAAGCGCGCCCAGGACAAGCTCGCCAACATCGACCACAATCTCGACTCGGAAGAAGTCGCCTATCTTCAGGGCGTCATCGCCAAGTCCTCCGCCGCGCTGCACTTCAAGCGCAAGTATCGCCACTGAGGCGGTTGTTAGGAAAACCTTCAGAGCCCGCTCCGGAAAATCCGGAGCGGGCTTTTTTTGCGGGGTTGAAAACAAGGAGCGGCGGTATCCGATCGCCCGTCCATGGAAGGACCATGGAAGGCGAGTTGCTCATCTCATCGGCATGTCATGGACACGGCGGACGGATTCCGCCGCTCCTTGGGCTTTGAGCTTCGCCATCGCGGATTTCAGCGCCGCGACATCCCCGGCGTCTGTTTCTATCAGAAGCGGATGCGCGGCCAGGCCACAGGCGCGGCTGGCGATCACCGGAATCCCGAGGGCAAGCGCGCGCAGCGCAAGCCGCGGCTCGTGCTCGATCCATGCGGGAATCACCAGCGCGGTGCAATCCGTTAGATCCGCCGGGGCGGCCTGGCGGTGCGCGAGGTGCCGCAACGGATCCGCGCCGTTCTCCCGGGCGCGCCCGAGAACCAGCAACTCGCCGCCAATGTCTAACAAAGCCTCCGCCAGTTCGTGAATCCCTTTGCGGGCCAGGGCGGAAGCAGGGAAAAACCACCGCGCTTCGGCGGAAGGAGCGGGCCGTTCGGACGAAGCGGGCATTTCCCAATCCAACAAAATCGCCCGCGAACCGAATGATGCGGCGATCGCCCGGTGCGGCGTGACGATTCTGGCCGCTGCCGCGAGCGCATCGGCTTCCGCGCGAACCAATCCGGGATCCGCGCGGAAATCCGCCAGCGTGGAGGATTGCGGATGACGGGCGGCAGCCTCGTCCAGCCGTGCGTGGAGCTCCGCCAGCGGCCAGCGGTTGACCAGCACGTCGAACGTCCGTCCACCCAGATGACCGGCACGCCAAAGATGCGGTAACAGCGTTTGGGAAACCACGAGATGGCGGGCCTGCGGATCAAGCCGTTTGGCGAAATTTTCCGCCAGCCGCTGTTGGGCGGTTAGAAGGAACTGCTGGCGGACCGGACCTTGACCGGGCAGCCGCCGCTGCCGCCAGGAACGATAAAGCGTCTCCCGCGTCGCGTGGTAAAGTTTGGTTTCCGCAGGTGGCGTCCATGCGTAGTTCGGTTTTTTCCAGCGCTGTCCGTCGAGCGGCGTCAGCCAGTGATCGCCGGCGCGGGAGTGCAACCGACACCAGCCATCGAACTCCGGCCACCGCCCGTCCAGCAGCCACGCGGCATGACCCGCCGCCGGGGCATGGTTGCGGTTTGCGGAAGGGTGGCGGAAACAGGAAATCACCCCGCAGGTCAGGCAATCGCCATCCGCAGCGGCCCGGGTGGGCGCGCCTTTTTCCACAAATGCCGGGCGTGTTGCCGGTGGTCCGGAATCTGTTACGGCGCGGATCGCGACGACGATCTCCGTTGTTGTTAGGCCGGCCTCCAGACGCCAGGCGAAGCGCGCGCGGAACCGCAGGTCAACGTAGTTCCAGAACACCGTGGCGTCGCGCTCCGGCGGCAGCGGTGTGCCGGGCAGGGTTCTGGAATGTTCGTGCCGCTCGACCACCTCCAGTCCGGCGGCCAGTGCCGCGGCGTAGAGCAAACCGGAAAGCTGGCACAATCCACCACCGAGATTCGGCACGAGGCACCCGGAACGGAGTTCCCGCCCTTCCGTGAATCCCGCCGCACGGGTCGTCCGTCCGAGTTGTTTCCAAAAGCCGAACGTCTCTCCCGCCGGGATTTCGAGACCGTTCAATTTCTGGCAAGCCGCACGGAGATTCTGCACCTTGCCCGCTGTCAGCGGGAATTCGGCGGCCGAGATTTGCGTCCACAACGGAGCCCGGGCCTCGCCCGCCAGCGGAGCATCCCGCCATTGTTCCCCGCGAGGATAGCGGAGAACCGGCTGGTCGCGCTCCCGCCACCAACGCCGGGCGATCAGTAGGCGCGATTTCAGGTAAAATGAAACCGCCTCAATCCGGCCGGGTTCATGATGCTCGACTTCAAAGCGGGGCTTCATCGTTGATCTCCCGAAAATCATCAACCGGATCGCTCCGCCTGGCGAGCATCGAACAGTGGCGGCCTGAAAAATAAGGAGGGTGGGACTTCGGCCCACCTGTCCATGGGGAAACCATCGAAAGCGCGCGGCTCATCTCATGGTCTGAAGCAAGGAGCGGCGAACTCCGATTCGCCGAGCCCATGAAAAGCCGACGAAATGCGGTTTACCTCCCCCCATCGACACCTCATGGACACGGCGGACGGATTCCGCCGCTCCTTGCGGCGGCGATGCGGCGTCAAGGAAGGGCGATATCCGATCGCCCCGTCCATGGGAGACCAATGAAAAGCGCCTTGCTCTGCTCATTGGCTTTTCCATGGGCACGGCGGACGGATTCCGCCGCTCCTTGAGCATCTAGCGATCGCCCGCCGATTTTCGAACAAGTTTCGCAGGCCTCCACAACACTCAGTATCCCGCCGGGTGGCGCATCACATGCCCCCTGCCCTGGCGCGTTTCCGGTTTCCACCGCGGGCCGGACTCCCTGCCCGGGCCGCCGGTATCGAGACGCAGGCCAGCCACGGTCATGAAAACGTGGCCCCTGCGCACATAGATGGTGATCCATTTTCCCGAACCCTTCTTGCCATACTTGAAAAAATTTCTGGAAGGAATGCTGCCCTTCATCAGACCCGCTTCGCGCAGGACGTAGGAAACCGTGCCCGAGCAGTCATAACCGGAATCGTTCAACCGCGCGTGACCGCCGCCCCATTTGTAGGGTTTGCCTTGCAGGCGGTTCCCGGCGGCGATCGCCCGCTTCACCGCGGCCGGCGCGTTTTTCGGCGCGTAGGCGACGCCGTTCTTCAAGAGCGCGGTCTTGCCGTGTTTGAACCGATAGGAAACCGGGTGCTTCGCCTTGACCTGGCTGGAACAGGAAACAAGACCGCCGAAGAGCGGCAGCAG
>CAYXZE010000316.1:0-3550 GCA_964469395.1 uncultured Luteolibacter sp. | reverse complement strand
TTTTATTTTCCGTGTATTCCGAGTATTCCGTGGTTCTCATTTCTGAATTTAGGTTAAGCCGTGGGCGGGCGTCCCGCGCCGAGAATCGCCTCCGTCATCCGCAGCGCCTCCACGTTCGGCCTCACGGAATGCACGCGGTGCAGCATGACCCCTTTTTCACGGGCGTTCGCCGTGATGGCCACCGTCGGCCATTCCCGCGAATCGAGATCTTCGGTCCCGAGAATCCGGCCGATGAATGATTTGCGGGAAACGCCCAACAACAACGGCCGCCCCGCCACGGAAATCCCCTCCAGCGCCTGCAGCAACGCCAGATTGTGGGCCGGAGTTTTCCCGAAACCGATTCCCGGATCGAAACACAGCGCTTCGGCCGTGATCCCCGCCGCCACCAGCGACTCCAGCCGCTCCGCGAAAAACTCCCTCACCTCCGCCACCACATCCGCGTAACTCGGAGCCGCCTGCATCGTCTGCGGGCTGCCCTGCATGTGCATGACCACCACGCCACAGCCGTATTCCGCGCAAACGCCCGGCATGCCCGGATCCGCCAGGCCGCTCACGTCATTCACGATGTCCGCCCCCGCCGCGAGCGCGGCCGCCGCGACCGCCGCCTTGTAAGTATCGATGGAAATCAGCCCGTCCCACTCCGCCCGCAGCGCCGCGATCACCGGCACCGTGCGCGCGATTTCCTCATCCGCCGGAATCACCGTCGCGCCGGGCCGTGTCGATTCCCCGCCGATGTCGATCAATTCCGCCCCCTCCGCGATCATCCGGCGCGCATGGTCCAGCGCGGTTCCCACACTGCAATGCTCGCCGCCGTCCGAGAACGAATCCGGCGTCACATTGAGAATTCCCATCACCCGTGCCCGGTGCGTGAGATCGAGCAGGCCCCTTCGTGTCTTCCAAATCATCGGTCAATTGGCGGCTTGCAGCGTCCGCGCGAGAGGCGTAGTTTGCGCCCCATGAACCTGCTGGCAACTTGGAAAATGATGATGATCGGCCTGGGCCTCATCGCCTGCCTGCCGTGCCAGGCGAAGGAAATCGAAGCCGTGGAAGGGCCGAACGTCCGCAAAACCCGCCAGCAGGACGGCTCGCAGTCGATTTTCATCCGCAGCCCCGACAACAAGACGCTCACCAAGCAGACCTATTCCCCCAACGGCACGAAGACCATGCAGACCACCTACCGGATGGATGCCGGCGGGAATCCGCTCGGCTGCAAGATCAAGGACGGCCTGGGAGTGGAAATGTTCAAGGTCAGCTACGGTTATCACAAAGTGACCGGCCAACTGGTCTCCGAGCTGATGTTCGATTCCCGGGTGAAACGCATCAACAAGGACACCGGCAAGGAACAGCCGGTCCAGGTCGTCCGTTACATTTATGATGCGGAAGGCAAGCGCAGCGCTCCCATCGTTTTCAACCTCCTCCCCGGCAAAACCTTCGAGGAAGTCTTCGGCATCAAGTCCTCCGCCCTGGAGTCGAATCCCTTCAACGAAGCCACGCCTCTGAAAAAGAAGGAATCCACGCCTTCGCAGAAGAAGCGCTGAGTCAACGAGCATTTCCCCGTCGTGCCTTCTCCCAAAACCTTGTTGCCCTGGCTTCTCGGCGGAGCCGTTGGCGCGGCCGGCATTCTCCAGGGCCTGCATTGGCGGTCATCCGGCACGGGGGCCGACCTCTCGGGACTTGAAAACCAGCTCCGCATCGCCAGCGAGGAAAACGCGATGCTCAAGCGCGAGAACGAATCGCTCCGCTCACTCGCCCAGGGCGGCGGCGAACTCGCCGTGCCGCAGGAACTCATCGACCGCGTGGAAAAAGAACTCGGCCTCCGCTTTCTATCAAGTCCGGTCATGCACCGCATCGCCGGCGAGGAGCTCCGCGACCGCATCGCCGCCGCCATCGAGAGCCGCTACGGCCCGTCCGGCATCGACGACCGCCAGGAGGCCTATCAACTCATCGGCTGGCTCCGCCCGGACGATGTGCTGTTGGATCAACTCACCGCCGTCCGCGCCGTCGGTGCCCGCGGCTGGTTCGACGATGTCACCGGCGAGGGCTGGGTCACCGATCGCTTCGATCTGAAAAACATCCCGGACCAGGCCGCCCTCGTCCGCATGCTCGCCCGCACCCTCCTCCACCAGCATTTCCCGCCCGCGCCCGCCTACCCCGGTGACGACGCCGCCCGCGCCCGTGAAGCGCTGCATCAGGGAACCGCCGCCGGGGCTGAAGCCCGGTTCTTCTCCGCCAACGCCCGCGCCATCGGCTTTCTGCCACCAGCCGGAAACAGCGAGACAGGTCGCCTGCTCGACACCCTGCCGCCGTTCATCCTGGGCCTCACCACCTTCGCGATCACCGAAGGCAAAGCCCTCGCCGACACCCTCCACGTCCAGGGGGGTGAAAAACTCCTGTCCGCCTTTCGCAGCCCGCCGCAAACGACCCGCGCCATTTTCCATCCGGCGGAACCCGCCGCCGAGCCGCAGGCCCTCGATCTGCCCGCCACGCCGGAAGAACCCTTCCTCACCGAATCCGCCGGCCAGTTGGGCCTGCGCCTCTGGCTCGATCCCCTCGGCGACGCCACCGAAATCGCCGCCGCATGGAAAAACGACCGCTACCTGTTATTTCCCGACGGCGAGGAATCCATCGCCATTCTCTGGGACATTGAAATGAAAGACGCCGCATCCGCCGACCGGCTTCAAGCGATGGCCCTCGCGCTCATCGATAAACTGACCTGCGCCCCGGAATCCTCGGTCCTCGGCAAAGCCACCGTCTCGCCCGAAAAACGCCACCTGCAAATCACCCGGCCCTCTCCCGTCCGCGTCCGCTTCCTCAACACCTTCGAAGCCGCCACCGCCGCCACCCTCGGCACCAAGTGAGGTTTTCCGGCATCCGGCTTTTAATAAATAACATCTAACGAAATCAGCATGCTCGCCAAACAAGTCATCTTCGAAGGTCGCGTCCAGGGCGTGGGTTTCCGCTACACCGTCAAGGACCTCTCGCGCGGCTTCGATGTCTGTGGCTGGGTGAAAAACCTGCCCGACGGCACCGTCGAGCTGCAGGTGATGGGCGAGAAAGACGAAGTGGAATCCTTCATCCGGGAAATCGCCGAGGAGTCCAACGTCGCCCACCACATCAAGAACCTGATCTCTGTGAAAATCCCGCCGTTGGAAAACCGCACGGGTTTCAGGATCGAGCGCTAACCGGCTTTGCCCGTTACCACAACGCCAACTTAAGGGGTGCGGACATTCCTGTCCGCACAGTCCATGGAAAGCCAATGACCCGAGCAAGGCGCTTTCCATTGGCCTCCCATGGACGGGGCGATCGGATATCGCCCCTCCTTGACGCGCTCCAAGGAGCGGCGGAATCCGTCCGCCGTGTCCATGGAAAGCCAATGAAGCGAGCAAGGCGCTTTCCATTGGCCTCTCATGGTCGGGGCGATCGGATATCGCCCCTCCTTGGCGCGGCACCGCCGCCCGCTCAGGGAGCGGCGGAATCCGTCCGCCGTGTCCATGGAAAGCCAATGACCCGAGCAAGGCGCTTTCCATCGGCCTCCCATGGACGGGGCGAT
>CAYXZE010000315.1:1653-3560 GCA_964469395.1 uncultured Luteolibacter sp. | reverse complement strand
GTTTCGTTTTCTGGAATTGTTACCATGATGTGTGTCAGGTCAGAGCGTTAGAATTGGAGTCCGGCTTCACGGGCCGCGTCGGCGAGGGCCTTGACCTTACCATGATAGAGGTGACCGCCGCGGTCGAAGACGACGGCGCTGATGTTCGAGCCCTTGGCGCGCTCCGCGAGGAGTTGGCCGACTTTCTGCGAGCTCTCGATGTTCGAGGAGCCGTTTTCGAAAGACTTGTCGAGCGTCGAGGCGGAGATCAGGGTCTTGCCGGCCGCGTCGTCGATGATTTGGGCGTAGATGTGTTGGTTGGAGTAATGAACGGCCAGACGTGGACGTTCGGCAGTGCCGGAAACCTTCCGGCGGATGCGGTTGTGGATCTTGCGACGGATCGACTTGCGGTTGATAGTGCTCATGGTGCCGTAATTGTTTTGAGGTGTGGGGCGACGGTAATGGCTTATTTGCCGACGCTCTTGCCTTCCTTGCGGCGAACTTTCTCACCGACGTAGCGAACTCCCTTGCCCTTGTATGGCTCGGGCGGATAGAAGCCGCGGACTTCGGCAGCGAACTGACCGACGAGCTGCTTGTCGATGCCTTCCACCTTGATCTTGGTGTTTTCAACCACCGTGACATTCAGTCCGGAAGGGATGGGGTGAAGCAGCGGATGCGAGCGACCCAGGGAAAGGTCGAGATCCGAGCCCTTGACGGCGGCGCGGAGACCGACGCCGATGATTTCGAGGTCCTTCACGAATCCCGTGGAGACGCCGACGATCATGTTCTGAACGAGGCTGCGGGCGGTGCCGTGGAGGGCTTTGTGCTGGCGAAGCTCGGTGGCGCGGGAGACGACAACGGTGCCGTCTTCAGCGGTGAGCGAGATACCCTCGGGAAGCGGGAAGTCGAGTTTGCCCTTGGGGCCTTCGACGATCACCGTGCGGCCATCAAGCTTGACGGCGACTTTCGCGGGGACGGAGATTGGTTTGAGTCCGACTCGTGACATGGTAGTGTTTTCCTTTTACGAGTTAAGGTTTACCAGACGTTGGCGAGGAGCTCGCCGCCGAGGTTTTGCTTCTTGGCGGATCCACCGGACATGACGCCCTTGGAGGTGGAGACGATGGAGATGCCGAGACCGGACATCACGCGCGGAACTTCGCCGGCGCCGATGTAGTGGCGGCGTCCGGGAGTGGAGACGCGCTTGAGGTCGGTGAGGACCGCGCGGCCGTCGATGAACTTCGGCTTGGCCTTGAGCGTGGTGTGCTCGCCAGTGACGACTTCATAGTTCCAGAGGTAGCCTTCTTCCTGGAGGATGCGGGCGATGTCCGCCTTGATCTTGGAATAAGGAGCGGTGAATTCCTCGTTGCCGGCGCGGGCGGCGTTTTTGAAACGCGTGAGGAAATCGGAGATTGGATCGGTGAGAACTGCCATAACAGGTGCTTCTTTTAAATTGGGGTGCGGGTGTTAGTTGGCAGCGGCAGCTTCAACTTCATTGGCCTTCTTCATGTCGCGGAAAGGCATGCCGAGCTCCGTGAGGAGGGCGCGGCCTTCTGCGTCGGTCGGCGCGGAGGTCACGAAAATCAGGTCGAAGCCGATGGTGCGCTTGATCTGATCGATTTCGATTTCCGGGAAAATGGATTGGTCACTGATGCCGCAGGCGTAGTTGCCGCGGCCGTCGAACGATTTCGAGGAAATCCCGCGGAAGTCGCGGATGTTCGGAGCGGTGACGTTGATGAAGCGGTGGAGGAATTCCCACATGCGGGCGCCACGGAGGGTGACGCGGGCACCGAGGGCCTCACCTTCACGCAGCTTGAAGTTGGCGACGGCCTTCTTCGAATAGGTGATGGACGGGCGCTGGCCGGTGATTTTCTGAATCTCGTTGACGGCGTCATCGACTGCGACCTTGCGGTCCGGGGCCTTGCCCATGC
>CAYXZE010000315.1:862-1643 GCA_964469395.1 uncultured Luteolibacter sp. | reverse complement strand
CCACGATCTTTTCGAGACGCGGGACTTGGTGGGCATTGGTGTATCCCTGGCTCTTCTGAAGGGCCGGGACAACCTTGTCCTTGTAGTGTTGTTGTAGTGCTGGTGTGCTCATTTTCTTTGCGGGTCAGCGCTGAATCGCTCAGGCGCTTAAGCGCGGGCGGAAGCTTGACGCTTCAGCCCACTTTCTTGACATTGGAGATATGGACGGGGCCGTCGATGGTCTTGAGACCACCGTTAGGATCGGCTTCGGTTGGCTTGGTGGCCTTGATGATCGGGCGGCCGCCTTCGACGGTGACCTTGCCCTTGGTGGCATTCACCAGGAGCACGGTGCCGCGCTTGCCCTTGTGATTGCCTGCGATGATTTCGACTTGATCGCCTTTTTTGACGTGGGTCTTGATGCGGCTCATTGGAATGAAATGGTGGATGTTAGTTCTTCAGAGAACTTCGGGTGCGAGGGAAACGATCTTCATGAACGCGCGCTCACGAAGTTCACGGGCCACGGGTCCGAAGATCCGGGTGCCGCGCGGGTTGTTGTCCTTGTCGATGATGACCACCGCGTTCGAGTCGAAACGGAGGATCGAACCGTCGGCGCGGCGGATCGGATAGGCGGTGCGGACGACGACGGCCTTGACGACGCTGCCTTTTTTGACGGCGGCGGTCGGGATGGAATCGCGGATGTGGCAGGTGATCACGTCACCGATGCAAGCGGTGCGGCTGCGTTTGCCGAGCACACCGATCATTTTTGCGCTCCGGGCACCGGTATTATCGGCGACGACGAGCA
>CAYXZE010000315.1:0-852 GCA_964469395.1 uncultured Luteolibacter sp. | reverse complement strand
CGACGAGCATGGTTTCCATCTGGATCATGACAAATAAATAGGGTAAAAGCTGAGAGTCTGAAAAACGGGGAAGCTGAAACGGCTTAGTGCGAGATCACCTCGGCGAGCGTCCAGCACTTCAGCTTGGAAAGCGGACGGGTCTCGACGATGCGGACGCGGTCGCCGATCTGGGCCTGGTTGGTTTCGTCGTGCACGTAGTATTTCTTGGAGCGTTTGACGATCTTGTTGAATTTCGGATGGGGAACGCGGGCAACGTGTTCGACGACGAGGGTCTTGTCCATCTTATTGGAAATGACCACGCCAACGCGGGTTTTACGGAGGTGGACTTGGGTGTCCGAAGGAGTCTCGCTCATGGTAGCAATAGGTGTGAGTCTTGGATTAGGCGAGTGACTTGGCGGTGACAGCGGTCAGCACTTGCGCGGTTTCGCGGCGCACCTGGCGGATGCGGGCGGGATTTTCCAAAGTGCCGGTGGCGCGTTGGAGACGGAGGTTGAGGGCTTCGTGCTTGAGCTCCTTGAGACGGACTTGGAGTTCGTCGGCGGTGAGTTCGCTGGTCTTCTTGACCTTGGAAGCTTTGGCTTTAGTGGCGGCCATAATTCAGTGAGATTTGGAATGGGGATTGATCGGACGGATCAAGCGTGCGGATTGCGGACGACAAGGCGGGTGCGGATGCCGAGTTTGTAGGAAGCGAGGCGCATGGCCTCTTTCGCAGCGGACTCGGGGACACCACCGATTTCGAAAAGGACGTTGCCCGGACGGATCACGGCCACCCAGCCTTCGACGGCGCCTTTACCTTTACCCATCCGGGTTTTCCCGCACAAGTCCATCACCTCGCGTCCTCCGGAAACCCGG
>CAYXZE010000314.1:0-3563 GCA_964469395.1 uncultured Luteolibacter sp. | reverse complement strand
ACCTCGCGGGCGATGGCCCGCACTTCCGCATCCGTCACCGCCATGACGGCGGCGCGCCATTCGGCGGGCGAGGGGATGTGGTCGAAATCCAGCAGGCCCTCGCCCGCCCATGCGGCGTGGGCGGAGGTCGTTTCGAAAGCCAGTTTGCTTTGGGCGATGGTCAGGCGTTTCGCCCGGTCCAGCTCGCCGGCGTGCGGGCCGTTTTGCACGAGGTCCTCGATTTCCCGCGCAATGCAGGCCAGTGCCTCGTCGCGCGATTCGGGATCGAGTCCGGCGCTGATTTCAAACGCCCCGGTCTCGTCGAAAAACGTCACGTCGCTGCTGATCTGATAGCACAGCCCGCGCTCCTCGCGCAGTTCGAGAAACAGCCGCGAGCTCGCCGATTCGCCGAGCATCATGCTCAGCAACCGCAGCGCGTGGCGCGATTCCGCATGGCGGCCCGGCGTGTGCCAGGCGAGCGCGAGCTGGAGTTGATCGGTCTCCCGCTCGTCGGTGACGGTCGCCGGTAGCGCGGTGGTCCGGTCAAATGGCAGCGCCGGTGCGCCCGCATGAAATCCTTGCGGCAAATGGGGCGTGACCAGCGCCAGGATTTCATCCGCTGAAAACGGACCCGCCGCCGCGATCACCACATCGTCGCGGAAATGGTGGCGTTTCCGGAATTCCATCAAAGCCGCCCGATCGATTTTCGCGATGGATTCCAGCGAGCCGGAGATTGAGTTTCCCAGCGGATGCTTTCCCCACAGCGCGGAGGAAATCAAATCGCCAATGTGATCTGCCGGAGATTCCTTATACATCGTGATCTCCTCGCCGATGACCTCGCGCTCCAGGGTGATTTCGTTTTCGGGAAATGTCGCGTGCCAGACCATGTCGCAGAGCACGTCCGCCAGCACCGGCATCAGATCCGCCTCGCCGCGGCCTTCGTAAACCGTCTGATCCTCCGAGGTGCAGGCGTTGAGCTGGCCGCCCGCGTTTTCGATCTCGAAGCTCAGTTCGCGCGCGCTGCGCCGTTCCGTGCCCTTGAACACCATGTGCTCGACGAAATGGGCCAAACCTGCCGGGAAATCCGTTTCATCGCGGCTGCCCGCCGGAATGTAAATCGAGAGCGCCGCGCACTCGGAGTCCGCCACCGTCGCCACCGCCAGCCTGGGTCCGTTAGGAATTCCGCGCCATTCGTAAATTGCCTTGCTCATCGTAATAAAGCTTCCGCCAGCGCGAGATCCGCGGGGGTCGTGATTTTCAAATTCGGCCGGGTGGATTCCACGAATTTCACCTGCCTGCCGATCGCCTCCAGCGCCGAAACCTCGTCCGTGACCGCCAGCCCCCGGGCCGTCACGGCGGCGCAAGCTTCCAGCAGCAGGGAAATCTCGAACACCTGCGGCGTTTCCATGAACCAAAGCCGCTCCCGCGAAACCGCTTCCGAGCTGAAATCCTCCGCGTCCGACCGCTTCAATGTCTCGGTCACTCGCCGCGCCAGTGCCGCAGCCCGGTGTTCCGCCGCCGCCGCCACGCAGCGGTCGATGTCCGCCGGTGAAATCAAGGGGCGGGCGCCATCATGCACCGCCACGTAGTCCGCGGAAATCCGCGCCAGCCCGGCCGCCACCGAATCCTGGCGATCCTTGCCGCCGTCCACGCGTTTCACCGGTTTTGAAAAATCCTGGCGGCCCAGCAGTTCCCAGCGCTCTTCCGGGCAGACAACCACCACTTCCGTGATGGAATCCGCCGCCAGAAATGCCTCCAGCGAGCGCCGCAAAACCGGCATTCCGGCCAGTTCCGCCGCCAGCTTGTCAAAGCCCATTCGGCGGCTCGATCCCGCAGCCACGAGAATCGCGGCGCAAGTGCGGGGAAGGGGAGCGGCTGCCATGCCGGAGTCTTAAAGAGCGAGTCGCGCAGCGGGAAGAGCCAAATTTCCTCGGATGGGAGATTCCGCCGTTCCCGGGGGATCATGTGTCTTCCCGCACGGTTTTTTCAGCGAATCCCTAACCAAAAACGGACACGGGTCCGCGACTCCATGCTCCGGGCTTGCCCTCGCGGATTTTCCCGCCATTCTTCGCCGCCTTGTGAGTTCCATTCCGGTCGAGCCATCTTTGGAAGCCTTCGCTGAGCTGGCGAAGCGGGGCAATATCGTGCCCGTTTACACCCAGCTTGCCGCCGACTTCGAGACCCCGTTGTCCGCCTACCTCAAGTTGCGGGATAATCGCCATTCGTTTCTCTTGGAAAGCGCCGAGAGCACGGAAAAAGGCGGGCGCTGGTCGATCGTCGGCAGTGGTCCGCGCCTGGTTTTCGAGGCGCGGGGCAAGGAAATCACCATCCGCGACGGCTCGAAAACCCGCAGTTTCACCGCCGAGGACGACGTTTTGGCCGCCCTGGAGCGGGAAATGGCACCCTACAAGCCGGTGACTCACGGCGCGCTGCCGCAATTTTCCGGCGGCATGGTCGGCTATCTTTCCTACGATGCGGTCCGCCAGTTCGAGCCGACGCTCGGCCCGCCGCCGCCGGACGTGATCGGCATTCCGGACGCGTTGTTCATGCTCGCGGACACCTTGCTCGTGTTCGATCACAAGCTGCGCCGCCTGCAGGTGATCGCGAACGCGTTCCTCGATGAATTTCCCTCGCCCGAGGAAGCCTACGCCGCCGCCCGCGGCCGCATCGCCGCGCTGGTGGAAATCCTCAATCGCCCGCTGCATGTCCCGGCGCTCAACGGCTTGGTGCAAGTGGAGGCGGTCGAGGCGCGGAGCAATACCACTCAGGCGGAATTCGAAACCATGGTCCGCGAGGGCAAGGAATTCATCGCCGCCGGGGACATTTTCCAATTCGTCCCCAGCCAGCGGTTTGAAACGGATTTCGATCGTCCGCCGGTGGATTTGTATCGCGCGCTGCGGTTGGTGAATCCCTCACCTTACATGTTCATTCTGGAGCTTGGGGATTTCGCGTTGGTCGGCAGTTCGCCGGAAGTGCATGTCCGCTCGATTCAAGGCCGCATCGACATCCGCCCCATCGCCGGCACCCGCTGGAGGGGCAGGACACCGGAAGAGGACGACGCCCTCGCCGCGGAACTTCTTGCCGACCCCAAGGAACGCGCCGAGCATCTCATGCTGGTCGATCTCGCCCGCAACGACGTCGGCCGCATCGCGAAACACGGCAAGGTCAGCGTGGATGATTTCATGATCGTCGAGCGCTACAGCCACGTCATGCACATCGTTTCCAACGTCTCCGGCGAGCTCGATCCCTCGCACAGCGCCTACGATGTCCTCCGCGCCACTTTCCCGGCCGGCACCGTCAGCGGCGCGCCCAAGATCCGGGCGATGCAGATCATCAACTCGCTCGAAAAAAACAAACGCTGCGCCTACGCCGGAGCGGTCGGTTATTTCGGTTTCGACGGCTCGCACGACTCCTGCATCACCCTCCGCACCTGCCTCCTCAAGGATGGCAAGGCTTACGTCCAGGCGGGAGCCGGCGTCGTCGCCGATTCAAATCCGACGTATGAATACGAGGAAACCGTGAACAAGGCGAAAGGCATGCTGCGGGCCATCGCTTTGGCGCGGACGATCAGCTAAATGTTAGGT
>CAYXZE010000313.1:0-3565 GCA_964469395.1 uncultured Luteolibacter sp. | reverse complement strand
CCGGGTTTCACCCAGTCGGCCCTGACCATTTCCGGGCGGCCGACGGCGGCGATGACGATGTCCGCGCGACGGCAGATGGCGGGCAGATCCTTGGACCGCGAGTGGGCGATGGTGACGGTGGCGTTGGAATTTTTCGAAACCAACAAAAGTGCCATCGGCTTGCCGACGATCATGCTGCGACCGATGACGACGGCTTCCGCGCCGTTGGTGTCGATGCCGGAAACTTCGAGCAGCTTCATGCAGCCGGCCGGGGTGCAGGGGACGAAACCGGTGGGGTCTTCGAGCACCAGCTTGGCGACGTTTTCCGGATGGAAGCCATCGACATCTTTCCGCGGGTCGATCGCGCGGATGATGGTTTCCTCGTCGATGTGCTTGGGCGGCGGGGATTGCACGAGGATGCCGTGGACGGCGGGGTCGGCATTCAGATCGCGGACGACCTGGAGCAGTTCCTCCTGCGTGGTTTCCGCGGGCAGTTCGATTTTCACCGAGTGGAACCCGAGTTCGGCGCAGGTGCGGGCTTTCGAGCCGACATAAACCTGCGATGCGGGATCGCTGCCGACGAGTACCACGGCGAGGCCGGGCTTGATGCCTTTGGCCAACAAGGCGGCGGTTTCCGCGCGGCACTCGTCGAGCACGGCGGCGGCTACGGATTTTCCATCGATGATTTTCGGTGCGTTCATGGGATTGAAAATGTCAGGCATCATCGACACCCGTGAGCAGGATGGCTTTGACGCGCTCGAGTTGAGCCTGGAAGGCTGATTCGTCAAGAGCGGCGGGGATGATGATGTATTCGTCGAAAACCACGGTGATCCGGCTGAAGGGTTTGGGGATGACCAGGCCGTCCCAGGTTTTCAATCGCCATGCCGAGGAATAGCTGGCGTGGATCGGGACGATGGGCGCGCCGGCGGATTGCGCGAGCTTGATCACGCCGGGCTGGAAGTCGTAACGCGGGCCGCGCGGGCCGTCCGGGGTGATGCAGATGTCCAGCCCGTCCTTGAGCGCGCGCTTCATCCCGATCAAGGCCGCCACCGCCCGTCTGGATGAGGAGCCGCGCACCGCGCCCAGGCCGAAAACTTCCATGGCCCGGGAAAGAATGGCACCGTCCTTGCTCGCGCTGGTGAGCACCACGGCCTTGCGGATGTTCCCGCCGGTGCGCCACCAGATCGGCGGGATGGTGAAAATCCGGTTGTGCCAGAGGACGAAAACGACCGGTTTGATCGGATCGCCCGGGTTGGTGACGCCGCAGCGGTCGTAAACTTCAAAGCGAAGGGTCTTGGCATAGCAGCGCATGAACCAGCCGGCCAGAATGCCTAGAATCTCCGCCTTGCGGTCGCCCCGGATCTCGATGCTTTTGGCTGAACTCATGTTTGAAATGAAGGAATCCGGCGGGGCGGACGCCGCGAGTGTCGCCACCAAGGACGTTTTGACAAGTCCTGCCATGAAACGAGCGGGCGTTTGACAGGTTTTGGGAGTTCCGATAATTCCTTTTCATGAGCGACACGCAACAAGGGGCTTGGTTTTACACGCGGGAAGGGGAGCGGCTCGGGCCGGTGTCTTTTGAGGACCTGCGGAAGAAAGCCTCTCAAGCAGAACTCAACCCGCGCCTCGACATGGCGTGGACCCAGGGCATGGGCGAGTGGAAGCCCGCCGGGGAAATCGAAGGGCTGTTCGAGCGCCGCGCCGCGACCGAAACCCGGGAAAGCCTGGCTCCGCCCGCCGATCCTTACAGCGCGCCGCAACTGGATGAGGTGCCGGGCCAGATGGGCAAGGACGATGGCTGGCCGGGTTCGCGGCGGCGGAGTTATTTGTTCATGACGTTGATTTTTCCCGGTTTCTGGAGCTATGGCATCACCGCCGGAACTGATTTTCTGACCGCTCAATTGGGTGCGGAAATCGCGGACATCGCCATTCCTGTTCTCGGCTGTTTGCCGGTTCTGCTTTTCATTGCTTTTTCCCTCAGCCGTCTCGCGAACCTGGGAATGAGCCGCTGGTGGTTTTTGGGGAATCTCGTTCCATTGCTGAATGTTTGGATTGGCTACCGCTGCTTCGCCTGCCCCGCCGGATACGCCTATCATAAAACGCTCGATGGCTGGGGCGTTTTTCTAGCCCTCATTTATTGGCTGTCCGTTCTCATTGCCATTCTTGCGGTGGCCGCGCTTGTCGCCCTGTTGTTCGGAGCCATTGGATCGACAGAAATCCAAGATCAGGTTCGCGAAGCCCTTCGGAACATCACTGACGCCATCAACTCGGCGAGCGCGCCCAAGCCGTGATCCAGTATTCCAAGCAAGCCGACGAGCGCCGCGAGGCCGGGCCGCTGGAATGCTGGTGCCTGCACGGAGCCGTCGGCATGGCGGCGGACTGGCGCGGCTTCGCGAAAAATCTGGCCGCCGCCGGGATCGGTTCGCGGGCGGTGGATTTGTGGCGCTTTCTCGAATGCTGCCCGATGCCGCTGCCCGGCTTCGGCCTGGCCCTCAACGCCGATGCCGGCGGCGAGGTTTTCCGCGGTAGCGGCCGGGCGCTGTTAGGCTACTCGTTGGGCGGGCGGCTGGCGCTGCACGCGCTGTTGGAAAAAGACCACCCGTGGCAAGCGGCGGTCATCGTTTCCGCGCATCCGGGCTTGGAAGAAAATCGCTCCGCCAGAAGAGCCGCCGACGCCGAGTGGGCGTCACTGGCGCTGACCGGGAACTGGCAGGAATTTCTCAACGCCTGGAACTCTCAAGCCATCCTCGGCACCACTTCTCCGCGCGATCCCCGTTCCTCCGGCAGCCTCGTCACCCGCCGCCGGGAAATTGCCCGCAGCTTCGTGGATTGGTCGTTGGGAAATCAGGAGCCGTTATGGAATCGGCTGGGTGAAATTTCCATCCCCGTGCTGTGGATCGCCGGGGAAAACGACCCGAAATTCCGCGCCCTCGCCGAGCGCGCCGTTTCCCTCATTTCCAACGCCCACCTCGCCATCGCCCCCGGCGCGGGGCATCGCGTCCCGTGGGAGGGGGAGGCGTGGTTTGGCGAAGTGGTCGCCCGGTTTCTCAAACTCGGGCACGTCTGATAACGCATCGGGGTTGCGGCCTCGCGCCGGATCCTCCAATCTCCCGCGCCATGTGGACCACCGTACGCGAATTCGAGGACATCCGTTATGAAACGACGGATGAGGGAAGTATTGCCAAAATCACCATCAACCGGCCCGAGGTGCGCAACGCCTTCCGCCCGCTCACGGTGAAGGAAATGCTAGTCGCCTTCGATCTGGCGCACGAAGACCCCAAGGTCGGCGCGATCATTCTCACCGGTGCCGGCGATCTCGCGTTCTGTTCCGGCGGCGACCAGAAAGTCCGCGGCCACGCCGGCTACATCGGCGAGGACGGCATCCCGCGCCTCAACGTGCTCGACCTGCAGAAAAAAATCCGCTCCCTGCCGAAGCCCGTCGTCGCGATGGTCGCCGGTTTCGCCATCGGCGGCGGGCATGTTCTGCACATTGTCTGCGATCTCACCATCGCCGCCGACAACGCGCGCTTCGGCCAGACCGGCCCGAAAGTCGGCTCCTTCGACGGTGGACTCGGCTCCAGCTACC
>CAYXZE010000312.1:0-3595 GCA_964469395.1 uncultured Luteolibacter sp. | reverse complement strand
TGCTGATCTCGCTATTTCCGGCTCGGGTGGATCTGAAGGTCATCCTGCTGGGAAACATCCTCGGCATTTCCGATCCAGACATTGAGCAGGTCATCGCGATCAGCGCGGTCACGCTGCTGGTGTTGGGACTGAAATGGAAGGACATCATGCTCTTTTGCTTCGACCCGAACCAGGCCCGCACGCTGGGTCTGCGCGCCGGACTGCTCCATGTCACCCTCCTCGCGTTGTTGGCCGCCACTTCCGTCGCCGCCCTGCAGGCGGTAGGGGCTTGTCTGGTGGTGGCGATGCTGATCACGCCCGGAGCCACGGCCTATCTGCTAACGGATCGTTTCGGGAAAATGCTCTGGCTGTCCTCCGCGACAGGCGTGGCGACCTCGTTGCTGGGGGCCTACCTCAGTTACTATTTTAACGGTGCGACCGGCGGCTGCATCGTCACCCTCCAGACCCTGGTTTTCCTCGCGGCATTCATCTTCGCGCCCAAGCACGGCATCCTCGCCGCCAAACGCCGCGGGAACGCCGCGGCCACCGCTCCCTCACCATGACCGAATTCTTCGAACCCCTGCAATTCGCCTTCATGCGCGACGCTCTGTTAGTCGGCGCGATGGTCGGCGCGATGTGCGCGGTGCTTTCCTGTTTCCTGATTCTCAAGGGCTGGTCGCTGATGGGGGACGCCGTTTCCCACGCGGTGCTGCCGGGCATCGTGCTGGCCTACATCGCCGGGCTACCGCTGGCGGTCGGCGCGTTCGTGGCCGGATTGTTCTGCGCGGTGAGCACCGGCTTCATCAAACAGAACAGCCGGATCAAGGAGGACACGGTGATGGGAGTGGTCTTCACCGGCTTGTTCGCGTTCGGACTGGTGTTGTTCAGCCGCACGCCGTCGGACATGCATTTGAATCACATTCTGGTCGGAAACATCCTCGGCATCACGCGTTCCCAAGTGTGGCAGACGCTCGGACTGGGAGGCGTGGTGCTCGGCGTGACCCTTGCCTTGCGCCGCGATTTGCTGCTGGTCAGCTTCGATCCCGGCCAGGCCCGGGTGATGGCTTTGCCCGAACGCCTTCTCAACTATCTGCTGCTCGGCCTGTTGTCGCTGGCCATTGTCGTCTCATTGCAGGCCGTCGGGATCATTCTGGTCGTCGCCATGCTGGTGACGCCGGGCAGCATCGCCCATCTCTGGACGGACCGTTTTGACCGGATGCTGCTGGTTGCCGTCGTCGCGGCGGTGGGTTCGACGGTGACGGGGATTTTCATCAGTTTTCACATCGACGGTGATTCGGGGGCGTGCATCGTGCTCGTGCAGGCGCTGTTATTCGTCGCCTCGCTGTTGTTCGCTCCCAAATACGGGATTTGGAAGACGAGGCGTGTGGTGGAGAAGACTACACCGTTCCGGCGAGGCGATGATTCAGCGCGATCGAGTGACGAAGGGCGCGCATGACATCGACGAGTCCCCGATGAGAGGCCGCGGCCTTGGCGCAGGCCGGATGGTTGGAGGCGTGACGGCTGACGAAACGGCCGATCTCGGCGTAAAGCTGGCGCATCTGGGTGTCGAGCACGCCGCTTTCGGCACGCAGGATGGAGATTTCCTTGTTGCCGTCTCCGATGATCTGAAAGGCTGCCGAGGCTGAGATCCGGCGGTGCTGTTTCTGCTCGTTGAGCTGGGCGTCCACCAGATTCACTTTCACATCGCCCTTTTCGATTTCCGCTCCGATCTGGAGGCGCTGTTGTTTGAGCAGGGAAAACCTTTCCCTAAGTTCGACCAGGCGGACCTTGACCTGTTCGATTTGTTCCTGACCGGAGTTATTTTCCGCAGCTTCCCTGGCGAGCACCTCCAGCTTCATTTTCATGCCGTCGTAAGCCCGGCGAACCTCGCGGGCCTCGGCGACGATCTCATCCCGGCGGCGGGCAAGTTTTTCGAGTTCGGCGAGCAAGGCGGCGCGTTGAGCGAAGAGTTCCTGGTATTCTTCCGGAGTGTTGGTGAAGACGGTGGAGCGTTCCTCGTGCGCCCGCTCCAGGCGGGCTTGGCAATCCGCGAGTTTTTGCCGGACCAGCTCCTGCTCCTTGATGAATTTCCGCAAGTTCCAGTATTCGACCGACAGCTCGTCGATGTCCTCGACTTTCTGCCAGATCGCGGCACCGAGCTGGGCCTCGGCCTCGCGCAGGAGGTGCGTCTCGCTGGCGGCGTCGGCCATGCGCTGGTTTCTACGAAAAAAACCGAACGCCTGGGCAAAGCGCGCAACGAGGTAGCGGGAGGAGGTCATGCGGGGGATAACGGACGGCGGGAACTATTTGGCGATCTTGCGCTGGAGGTTCTCGATGACGCTGACGTCTTCGAGAGTGGTGATGTTTCCGGAAATTTTCCCGGTGCAAACGAGCTCCTTCAAGAGGCGGCGCATGATTTTTCCCGAACGGGTCTTCGGCAGACCGGGGGCGAAATGGAGGTCGTCCGGTTTCGCGATCGCGCCGATGACCTTGCCGACATGATTTCTGAGTTCGGTGCGGAGTTCTTCGGATTCCGAGAAATCCCCCTTCAAAGTGACGAACGCAGCGACGGCCTGGCCCTTCATGTCATCCGGGCGACCGACGACGGCGGCCTCCGCGACGGCGGGGTGGGCGACGAGCGCGCTCTCGATTTCCGCGGTGCCGAGACGGTGGCCGGAGACGTTGAGCACGTCGTCGAGGCGACCGATGATCCAGAAGTTGCCGTCCTTGTCGCGGCGCGCGCCGTCACCGGCGGTGTAGAGGCCGGGGTAGTCGGACCAGTAGGTTTTCTTGTAGCGCTCCTTGTCGCCGTAAATCGAGCGGATCATCGACGGCCACGGCTTGCGAATGACGAGACGGCCATCCTGACCGGCTTTGCACTCGTTGCCCGCGTCGTCGAGGATCGCGGCGTCGATGCCGAAAAACGGCAGGGTCGCGGTGCCGGCCTTGCAGGGCGTGGCGCCGGGGAGCGGGGAAATCAGGATGGCGCCGGTTTCCGTCTGCCACCAGGTATCGACGATCGGACATTTTCCGCCGCCGATGTGTTTGTGATACCAGTTCCAGGCTTCCGGGTTGATCGGCTCGCCCACGGAACCGAGCAGGCGCAGCGAGGAAAGATCGTGGGCGGCAGGGAGATGATCGCCCGCCTTGATGAAGGCACGGATGGCGGTGGGCGCGGTGTAGAAAATCGAGACGCCGTATTCCTCGACCATTTTCCAGAAGCGACCGAAATCCGGGAAATTCGGCGCACCTTCATACATCACCTGGGTGACGCCGTTGGCCAGCGGACCGTAAACGATGTAGGAGTGGCCAGTGATCCAGCCGACGTCCGCCGTGCACCAGTAAACATCGTCGTCACGCATATCGAAGATGTATTTGCAGGTGGAATAGGTGGCGGTGAGGTAGCCGCCGGAGGTGTGGAGAATGCCCTTCGGCTTGCCGGTCGAGCCGGAGGTGTAGAGGACGAACAGCGGGTGCTCGGAATCAAAAGCCTTGGCGACGTGCTTCGAGGAGGCGGTGGCGATTTCATCGTGCCACCAGACGTCGCGCCCGGCGTCCATGGCGACCTCGTTGCCGCCGCGGTTGAGGACGATGACGCGCCTGACCTTGTCGTATT
>CAYXZE010000311.1:0-3624 GCA_964469395.1 uncultured Luteolibacter sp. | reverse complement strand
GCGGCGGACGTTGGTGCGGATTTTCTCGGCGAGGAAATGCAGGACGGACTCGTCCACGCGGACTTTCCAGTCGTGGGATTTTTTCTTGAGAATGGCCATCCGCGTTTCCATTTGCGGCGGCTGCATCTCGACGGTGAGGCCGCATTCGAAACGGGAAATCAGGCGGGGTTCGAGGCTTTTGATCTCGCAGGCCGGGCGGTCGCTGGTGAGGACCACTTGGTTGCGCCCGTCGAGCAGGGTGTTGAAGGTGTGGAAAAACTCCTCCTGCGAGCGCTCCTTGCCGGCGAGGAACTGCACGTCGTCGATGAGCAGCACGTCCGAGCTGCGGTAGCGGCGGCGGAATTTCTCGATGTCTCCGCGGCGGACGGCGTCGATGAACTCGTTGGTGAATTTCTCGCAGGTCAGGTAGATGACGCGCGAGCCCGGCTGGCGGCGGAGCAGCTCGTGGCCGATGGCCTGCATGAGGTGGGTCTTGCCAAGGCCCGGGCCGCCGTAGATGAAAAGGGGGTTGTAGCCGATGCCGGACTTTTTGGCGACCGCCTCGCAGGCGGCGTGGGCGAACTGGCTGTTCGCCCCGACCACGAAGCTGGCGAAGGTGTGCGCCGGATTGAGCCCGGCGGCCTTGGTGCGGCGGTCGAGCGCCTCGCCTTCCAGCACGGCGGCCTTGGTGGGGCGCGCGGTGGAGGACGACGGGCGCGCATCCTCGGAATCACCGGAAACGGCGCTGTCCTCACTGACGATCACGCGGATTTCCAGCACCTCGTCGAACACGCCGGTGACGGCCATCGTGAGTTCCGGCAGATAATTGGTCTCGATCCAGACCTGATGGATTTCTCCGGGGACGGAAATGGTGGCGGCATCGTTCTCCACGCCCAGCCATTGCGCGGCGCGGAACCAGCGTTGAAACGCATCGCTACCGACCATCGCCCGCAAGGCGTCGCAAACTTCCGCCCAGCCCCCGCTTGCCGGGGCGAATTCTTCCAGCCCATCCACCCGCTCCTGCGTCGCCACTTCCTCCGGTTCCATTATTGCTGAGATTTTCAAAAAATTATTGGTGCGCCTTGAAGCCACTCCCGATGAGTGGCGCGTCGCGGCGAGGGGCAGACGATGAGCTGTCCCGACCGCCGGAGGGAAAGTTTTTTTCGCGCTTCTAACAATTGCTCGCGACGACCCGTATTCCACAAGGGTTCCACGGATCATTTTTTTAAAAACTTGACCGCCGATTTAGTTCACATTCCCGAAGTATCGCCGATGCCGCCTTTCAAAAAACGCCGCTCCTGATTGAAAACAAGCCACTTAGCGTGTGGCGAAATCGTTTCAAAAAATCCAGCGGACCATTTGCAGTCCTTAGTCCGCCAGTATCAAGGGGATGCGCGAACAGGACCCTCAGCGAGCCCCGCCCGCGAGCCGCGGACGACTCTTGAAACAAAGCGCGACCGCCACGGTGACCAGGGTGCCGGCCATGATGCGCCACGTGACCTTGATGACCGGCATCCATTCGAAATTGGCGTAAAGCGGATCTCCGGTGATCATTTTCCAGACGTCGTTGGGCAGGTTGCTGAGGAAAGCCACGGCGAGGATGCCAGCGACCATGGCCACGAGATTGCCGGTCTCGTTGCCCCGGTTTTTCGTGAACAGGGCGACGATGAAAATCCCGAGCAGCGAGCCGTAGGTGTAGCCAAAGCTGCCGAGAATGATGGGGATGATGGTGAGGCCCGGATTGTGGGCCTTCACGAAGGCGGTCGCCAGCCCCACCAGAATCAGGATGAGGGCGAAGCCGACGGTGCTGAGCCTGATGACACGGACGCGGGCCGCGTCGTTTTCCGGCGTCCGGAACCAGCGGAAATGGAAATCCCGGGAATAGCTGGTGGCCAGCGAGTTCATCGCCGTGCCGAGCGAGCCCATGGTGGTGGCCAGCACGCCCGCGATGACCAGCCCGCGCAGACCGCCCGGCATGACATTCACGACGAAATAAGGGAAAATGGTGGTCGCGTCAGGCTTGCCGCCCGCCATCGGCAGGTTGGGATCACTCACCACATGCCCATAGTAAACGGACAGCAGGATGCCGATCATGAGCACGGCGTAAGTGACCGGAATATCGGCGATGCCGGACAAGATGGTGGCCACCGCGCTCTGCCGCGTGTTCTTCGCGGTGAGCATGCGCTGCACCATGTCCTGGTCGGTGCCGTGAGTGGCGAGCGTCACGAAAAGCGACCCGAGAAACGCGGCCCACAGATTGTAAGAGCTTTCCAGCACGCTCTTCACCTCGCCCCAGAAACCGCCGTATTTCGCGACAAACTCCCCGCTAGGCGGCACATCGCCGCGCCATTTCCAGAGCTGCAAGTCGGTCGGCCCGGTCAGGTGCGTCTTCGCCCCCTCCCAGCCGCCCGGGATGTGCCCCAGCAAATACCATAAGGAAAAACCCAGCGCGCCGAACAGCACCGCGATCTGCAGCACGTCCGTCCAGATCACCGCCTTGATCCCTCCGATGGCGGTGTAGGCCGCCGTCAGCAGCGTGATGAGCAGAAGCGCCGCGCCCGTCAGCCAAAACTGGTCCCAAGCGCCAAGGATCGAGCCGGGATTGAGCTGATTCCAGATGACGATCAGCAGCAAGGTCGGCACCCACAACCGCGAGCCGCTGGCAAGCGAGCGCGTAATGAGGAAAATCACACTCGCCCAACTGCGCGTGCGCGGCCCGAAGCGGATTTCCAGAAACTCATAAATACTCACCACGTTGTGCTTGTAGTATGCGGGAATGAACACCGCGCTAACCACCAGCCGCGCCAGCAGGTAGCCCACCATGAGCTGGGCATACAGGAAATTCCGCTGCTCGAACCCCTCCCCCGGCGAGCCGAAAAACGTGCCCGCGCTGATTTCCGACGCGAGGATCGACGCCAGCACCGCCCACCACGGAATCGTCCGGCCGCCGAGCGCGAATTCCGAGACATTCTTGTTCCGGCGGCTGAAATACACGCCGATGCCGATGATGATGGCGAAATAAATTCCAATGATAACAAGATCCAATCCCACAGCCGTTGACATGCGGCGGATGCTACGGCCCCCCACCTCCGATCCAAGCCCCAAGTTTCCGGCTTGCGAAGGCCCCGGCTCCGGTCCAGCTTTGGAATGCGTTTCAACCAAAAATATCCATGGAAAAGCTCATCATCATCGCCAATCTCGGACGGGTCCGGCCCGTGAAATTCCGCAGTGCGGGGGAAGATCCCCGGCAGAAAGCCCATTTGACCGAGGTTCCCGGTGACATCGTGGAAATGCGGCCGGAGTCGATCAGCGCGGTAGTCACCGACCAGGCCGGTCGCGCCACCCGCAGCGGCCCGGTGGGCGTCCGGGGCGGCATGTCCCATGGCGAGGAGCACAATTTGAAATCCGAACTGGAAAAACAGGCGCTCGAACGCGTCGCCAGCAAGATCGGTGAAATCGTAAGCGCCGAGGGAAATCCGGCATGGCGGCTCGTCGCCCCGCCCACGATCATGCCCAGCCTCGTCAAAAGCTTGTCCGCCGCCGCGCAAAAATCCCTGGCGGAAACCGTCGCCGGGGATTTGACCGGCCTGCCCCTGCCGGAGCTGGAAAAGCGCTTCCTCAACGGCACCCGCGTCGCCTAACGAC